>NZ_AQPL01000417.1:0-2848 GCF_000395345.1 Cupriavidus sp. WS
CAGCTCCCTGCCGATCGGCTCGCTGGCCGACGCGCTGGCCTATCCCGACGCGGGCACCCTGCACAGCACCGAGGCGCTGCAGCGGGTGCTGGTGCAGGCCCGGCTCGGCGCGCTGACCGGGCAACTGGACGTGTTCGACAACTGGTCGCTGCGGCTGTCGCCGGGCGAGCAGCAGCGGCTGGCGTTCGCGCGCGCGCTGCTGCAGAAGCCCGACTACCTGTTCCTCGACGAGGCCACCAGCGCGCTCGACGAGGAAACCGAGGAAGCCATGTACCGCCTGATGGTGGAGTCGCTGCCCGGCGCGGCCATCGTCAGCATCGCCCACCGCAGCACGGTGGCGGCCTTCCACGGCCGCCGCCTGCGCTACGTGGCCGCCGACGGCGCGCACTGGGAGGCGGAGCCGGACGGGCGGGGGGCGCAAAGCGGGCAAAGTGGGCAAGCAGAGGCGGCTGCGGTAAGCTATCGGGTCGTACACGAAGCGTGAAGGCGGGTGTGGCCGCGGCCTGCGGCGTCCCCGCTGCCGCGCGCACCCATCACATGGCAGGCCTCGAAAAAGATACTCCCCATCCCACCGCCCTCACCGTGCACACCCAGTCGCGCGTGCTGGAGGTGGGCTTCGACAACGGCGCCAGCTTCCGGCTGCCCTTCGAATACCTGCGCGTCAACTCGCCCTCGGCCGAGGTGCAGGGCCACGGCCCCGGGCAGGAAGTGCTGCAGACCGGCAAGCGCGACGTCGCCATCGCGGCGGTCGAGCAGGTCGGCAACTACGCCATCCTGATCCGGTTTTCCGACGGACACGACACCGGCATCTATTCGTGGGAACTGCTGTACCGCCTCGGCGCCGAGCAGGACGCCATCTGGCAGGCCTACCTGAAGCGGCTGGAGGCGGCCGGGATCGACCGCGACGCCCCGATGCCCGCCGCTGGCGGCCACGCCTGCGGCAACCATTGAGCCCGGGCGCCGCGCGCGCCTGCCGTCGCGGCCATCGGCACGATGACCGGCACGACCACCGCCGCGCATACCGACGAGATTACTGAATTACGGAGCAAGCCATGAGCGAAACCCATTTCGGGTTCGAGAAAGTCAGCGAAGAGGAAAAGGCCGGCAAGGTGGCCGGCGTGTTCCATTCGGTGGCGAGCAAGTACGACGTCATGAACGACCTGATGTCGGGCGGCATGCACCGGCTGTGGAAGATGTTCACCATCGCCCAGGCCGGCGTGCGGCCGGGCTTCAAGGTGCTCGACATCGCCGGCGGCACCGGCGACCTGGCCAAGGCCTTCGCCCGCCAGGCCGGCCCGACCGGCGAGGTCTGGCTGACCGACATCAACGAGTCGATGCTGCGCGTGGGCCGCGACCGCCTGCTCAACAAGGGCGTCGTCACCCCGGTCTGCCTGTGCGACGCCGAGCACATCCCGTTCCCCGACAACCACTTCGACCTCGTCACGGTGGCCTTCGGCCTGCGCAACATGACCCACAAGGACGCCGCGCTGGCGGAGATGCGCCGCGTGGTCAAGCCGGGCGGCAAGGTGATGGTGCTGGAGTTCTCCAAGGTCTGGAAGCCGCTGGAAAAAGCCTACGATATCTACTCCTTCAAGGTGCTGCCCTGGCTGGGCGAGCGCGTGGCCCAGGATGCCCACAGCTATCGCTACCTCGCGGAATCGATCAGAATGCATCCAGACCAGGTTTCACTTGTACGCCTGATGGAACATGCGGGCCTGGAAAATGTCGAATACTTCAATCTGACGGCCGGGGTCGTGGCTCTTCACGTCGGGCGGAAGTACTAGACTGATATAGGCTCAATGAAGATGAGCGAACTTGACAGGGGAAGTGCAAAAATGTCGCAAATTCGCGGAAAATTCATGGCGGCGGTGCTGATCGGCACCCTCGCTCTCGGCATGGCGCTGGACGCCAATGCCAAGCGGCTGGGCGGCGGCTCGCGCAGCTTCGGCAAGCAGTCGTCGAACGTGACGCAGCGCCAGCAGACACCGCCGCAGCAAGCGCCCAGCCAGACGCCGGCCCAGCAGCCGGGCCAGCAGGCCGCGCCCGCCGGTGCCGCGGCTGGCGCCGGGGCAGCCGCCGCGGCCGCGCCCAAGCGCAACTGGGGCGGCATGCTGGGCGGCATCGCCGCCGGCCTGGGCATCGGCTGGCTGCTGTCGCACTTCGGCCTGGGCGGCGCGGCGATGAGCTTCCTGTCCAACCTGATCCTGATCGCGCTGGCGGCCTTCGTGGTGATGTGGCTGATCCGCAAGTTCCGCGGCGGCGCCGGCCGCGCGCAGCAGCCGGCCTATGCCGGCGGCGGCCTGGGCGGCATGAATGGCGGCTCGGTCGGCAGCAGCGAGCCGGTCCTGCGCCAGCAGGTGCCCGGCGGGGCGGCCAATCCCGTGATGCCCGCGGCCGGCGCGGCCGCGCCGGCGATGGCGGGCGCCGCGCAGCCGTGGGGCGTGCCGGCCGATTTCGACACCGCCGCCTTCCTGCGCAACGCCAAGGTCTACTACGTGCGCCTGCAGGCCGCGTGGGACGCCGGCAATCTCGAGGACATCCGCGAGTTCACCACGCCGGAAATGTTCGCCGAGATCAAGATGGATCTGGCCGAGCGCGGCGCCGAGGTCAACAAGACCGACGTGGTCACGCTGGAAGCCGAGCTGCTGGGCATCGAGGACAGCCCGGCGCAGCATCTGGCCAGCGTGCGCTTCTCCGGCATGATCCGCGAGAAGGCGGGCGAGCCGGCGCAGCCGTTCGCCGAGGTCTGGAACCTGGCCAAGCCGGTCAGCGGCAGCGGCGGCTGGGTGCTGGCCGGGATCCAGCAGGTGTCCTGAGCCTGCCGGCCAGGCGGGCTGCCGCCCGCCTG
>NZ_AQPL01000418.1:0-18130 GCF_000395345.1 Cupriavidus sp. WS
CGGCGGCCTGGGCGGCCGGGTTCACGGCCTGCGCGTCGGCCGCTTCGCCGTCCTTGTCGCCATCCTTGCCGCCGTTCCTGGCGCCGTCCTTGCCGCCCGGCCGCGCGGGCTTGCCGGCCACCGTATTGCCTTGCGTGCCCTGGGCGGCGCTGTTCTGCGCGGCGTTGCCGTTCTGGGCGTTCTGCGTGTTCTGCGTGTCCTGTGCCGGGGCGGCGGCCTGGCTGCCGGCGTTGCCGCTGTTGCCGGCATTCTTGGCGCCATTGGCATTGCCGTCGTCGCGCGCGCGCGCCAGCGCGTCGCCGAAGCCCTGCTGCGCGGCGTCGGTGCTGCCGGCGCTGCGCGAGGCGGCCGCGCTGCTGGCGGTGTTGCTGACAATCTGGGTGATATCGATCATGGTCGGTGTCTGGCGGCTTAGCGGTGGCGGTCGGCGACTTGCAGGCGGGCGGCGCGCGCGGCGTATTCGTCGGTGTCGCGCTGCTCGCGGCGCGAGAGGGCTTGCTGCTCGCGCGTCTCGGCGCGGGTGATGAGGGTGTCGAACGAGTTCTGGCGGCGCTTCTGCTGCTGCCAGTTGGCGCGCCCGGCCAGCAGCTGCGCCTCGGCGCGCGCGAGCGCCTCGGTCTGCTGGCGGATGGCGGTGTCGAGCGAGGCCAGGAACTGGGCGAAGTCCTGCCAGCGCGTGGAGGTCATGCCGTCCTGGGCGATGGCCTGCATGCGCTCGCGGTATTCCTGCCGGTACTGGGTGAGCGCGGCAAGCTGCTGCTCGGCCTGGTTGCGCAGGCCCTGCAGCCGGCCCAGCTCGCGCGCGGCCGCATCCGTATCGTTCTGGGCCAGGTCGGCCAAGGTATTCAATGCAGATGGCTTAGCCATGTTCGCTCCGTTGGAAGATGCCGTGCAGCTGGCCGATCGAGGCGTCGTAGCCGGCGCGCTCGTGGATGTCCTGCTGGAGGAACGCTTCCATCTGCGGGTGCAGGTGGATGGCGAGGTCCAGTTCCGGATCGTTGCCGGGCACGTAGGCGCCCACGCTGATCAGGTCGCGGTTGCGCTGGTAGCGCGACATCAGCTGCTTGAAGCGCCGCACCGAGGCGAACTGCATCGGCTCGACCAGCGCCGTCATGGCACGGCTGATGGAGGCTTCCACGTCGATGGCCGGATAGTGGCCCGACTCGGCCAGGCTGCGCGAGAGCACGATGTGGCCGTCGAGAATGGCGCGCGCGGAGTCGGCGATCGGGTCCTGCTGGTCGTCGCCCTCGGTCAGCACCGTGTAGAACGCGGTGATCGAGCCGCCGCCTTCGGGGCCGTTGCCGGTGCGCTCCACCAGCGTGGGCAGCTTGGCGAACACCGAGGGCGGATAGCCCTTGGTGGCGGGCGGCTCGCCGATGGCCAGGGCGATCTCGCGCTGGGCCATCGCGTAGCGCGTGAGCGAGTCCATGATGAGCAGCACGTGGCGGCCCTGGTCGCGGAAATACTCGGCCAGGCGCGTGGCGTAGGCGGCGCCCTGCATGCGCAGCAGCGGCGAGGTGTCGGCGGGCGCCGCCACCACCACCGAGCGCCGGCGGCCGTCCTCGCCGAGGATGTTCTCGATGAAGTCCTTCACTTCGCGGCCGCGCTCGCCGATCAGGCCGACCACGATGACCTCGGCGCTGGTGTAGCGCGCCATCATGCCCAGCAGCACGCTCTTGCCCACGCCGGAGCCGGCGAACAGGCCCATGCGCTGGCCGCGGCCGACCGTGAGCATGCCGTTGATGGCGCGCACGCCCACGTCCAGCACGGTCTCGATCGGGGCGCGCTCGAGCGGGTTGATCTGGGTGCCGCCGAGCGTGACCTCGGTGGCGGCGCTGATGGGGCCGAGCCCGTCGAGCGGGCGGCCGGCGGCGTCGAGCACGCGGCCCAGCAGCCCTTCGCCGACCGGCAGGCGCTTGGAGCCGGGCTCGCGCGGGGCGGCGTCGCCGCTGGGGCGCGGCGTGGGTTCGAGCGGGTACACGCGCGCGCCGGGCACCAGGCCGACCACGTCGGACTGCGGCATCAGGTAGAGGCGGTCGGCGCCGAAGCCGACCACTTCGGCCTCGGCCATGCGCGGGCCGGTGCCCTTGCCGCCGGGCGACTGGCCGCCGGGCAGCTCGATCAGGCAGTCGCTGCCGACCGGCATGCGCAGGCCCACGGCCTCCAGCACCAGGCCGGCGGCGCGCGTCAGGCGGCCGCAGCTGCGCTTGCTGTCGAGCTCGGCGAGGCCGGCCGAGGCGCTGGCCAGCGCGTCGCGCCAGCGCTGGCCGTGCAGGCCGGGCAGCGCGGGCGCGGCAGGCGCCGGCGCGGCGTGGTCGGGCTTGGCCGCGCTGTTGTCAGGCATGGGGCGGCTCCCACGGGTCGTCGCGGCCGAGCGCCTTGACCACGCGGTTCCAGCGCGTGGACAGCGTGGCGTCGAGTTCGCCGCTGGCGGCGCTGGCCACGCAGCCGCCCCGCGCCACCGCGGGTTCGGCGCGCACGTTCCAGCCGGCGGCCTCGAGCTCGCCGGCCAGGTGGGTTTCCACCAGCGCCACGTCTTCGGGGTTGAGCAGCAGGCAGGGCGAGCCGGACAGCGCCGGCTCGGCGGCCAGCAGCTCGCGCACGGCCGGCAGCAGCACCGCGGGATCGGCCGCCACGGTCTGCTGCACCAGCTGGCGCGCCACGTCGAGCGCCAGCGCGATCAGGGTCTGGGCCACTTCCTCGTCCACGCGGCCGAGCGCGTGGCTGAAGGTGGCGGCCAGCTCCTGCAGGCGGCCGGCTTCGGCGCGCGCGCTTTCCAGGCCGCGCGCATAACCCTCGCGGTGGCCGTCGCCGTAGCCCTGGGTCTGGCCCTGGGTATAACCCTGGGCGTAGCCTTCCTTGCGCGCGCCTTCGCGCATGGCGTCGAGCGCGGCGAAGTCGATCGGGGGCGGGGCTGGCTCGAACGGCATGAACGCCGACGGCTCCGGCTCGGCGTCGCGCGGGTCGAGCGACACCATCTGCCAGCGCTGCCAGCCGCTTTTCTGCGGGGTGCGGCCGCCCGGCGGGGCGAAGCTGGTGAATTCGTTCTGGCCGCCCTGGTTGCCTTGATTGCCCTGGCCATTCTGGCGCGGGCCGCCGCGGCCGCCCGCGCGGCGGCCATCGCCGCCGTCGCCGCCGCCGCTGTTGCTGCTGTTGCCCTGGCGGTCGCCGCGGGCATTCGTGTAGGCCGGGTCCGCGGCATAACCGCGGAACTGGCCGAGGGCACGTTCAGACGTAGGCATCGTCGCCACCACCGATTACAACTTCGCCGGCTTCGGCCAGGCGGCGCACCACCTGGAGGATGTTCTTCTGTTCGGCCTCGACCTGCGAGACCCGTACCGGGCCCAGCGCCTCGAGGTCTTCGCGCAGCATTTCGCCGGCGCGGGTAGACATGTTGCGGATGAACTTGTCGCGCAGTTCCACCGGCGCGCCCTTGAGCGCGACGATGAGCGATTCGGTGGCCACTTCCTTGAGCACGCGCTGGATGCCGCGGTCGTCCACTTCCATCAGGTTCTCGAACAGGAACATCTCGTCGATGATCTTCTGGGCGAGGTCGCCGTCGTGCAGGCGCACGCCTTCGATGACCGCTTCCTCGTGGGCCGTGCTCATCAGGTTGATGATCTCGGCCGCGGTGCGCACGCCGCCCATGCGGCTGCGCTTGAGGCTCTGGCCCGCCAGCAGCTTGGTCAGCACGTCGGTCAGCTCCTGCAGCGCGCCCGGCTGCACGCCGCCGAAGGTGGCGATGCGCAGGATCACGTCGTTGCGCAGGCGGTCCGTGAACATGCCGAGGATCTCGGACGACTTCTGGCGGTCCAGGTGGATCAGGATGGTGGCGATGATCTGCGGATGCTCGTCGCGGATCAGCTCGGCCACCGAGGTGGAATCCATCCAGTTCAGCGAGTCGATGCCGCTGCCCGGGTCGCGCGACTCCAGGATGTCCTCGATCACCGACAGCGCGCGTTCCTCGCCCAGCGCCTTGTTCAGCACGCTGCGGATGAAGGTGCTCGAGTCCACGTCCAGCGCCATGTACTGCTCGGTCTCGGAGCGGAACTCGGCCAGCACCTCGGCCATCTGCTCGCGCGTCACCGAGGTGAGCGCCGCCATCGCCTGGCCCAGGGCCTGCACCTGCGGCGGTCCGAGATGCTTGAAGACCTCGGCCGCGGCGTCTTCCCCGAGCGACATCATCAGGATGGCGCTCTTCTGCAACCCTTCATCGTTCATCTTTGGACATCCAGTTCTTGATCACGCTGGCGACCAGGCGCGGGTCGCGCTGCGCAGCGTCGCGCACCAGGGCGAGATCGCTTTCGTATTTGGCGGCAAGCCGCAGGACTTCCGGATTGGACGGCTCTTCGGCGGGCAGCAGCACGGCCTGCTCTTCGGCGGTCTTCTCCTGTGGCGGCGGCAGCGGCGGCGCGGTGTACTTGCGCAGCACCGGGCGGGCGATCTTGAACCACACGAACGCGGCCAGCAGGGCCAGCATCAGGTAGCCGGCCACGGTCTTGGCCAGCGCGATCATGTCCGGCTGCTTCCACAGCGGGAGTTCGGGCTTGATGTCGACCTCGGCGGTGAACGGGCTGTTGACCACGTTGAGCGAGTCGCCGCGCTCGGCGGAGAAGCCCATCGCTTCCTTGGTCAGGTTCTCGATCTGGGTGAGCTGCGTGGCGGGCAGCGCCTCGGCCACCATCTTGCCGTTGGCGCCGGCCTTCTGGCGGTAGTTGACCACCACCGCCACCGACAGGCGCTTCACGCCGCCCGGGGCCTGCTGCACGTGGCGCACGGTGCGGTCGAGCTCGTAGTTGGTGGTGGAGTCCTTGCGGTTGCTGCTCGGGCCGGTCTGGGCCGTGCTGGTGGCACCGGTCTGTGCCGGCTGCCCGGCCTGGCCCTGCTGGCCGGGCTGCTGGCCCGGCTGGTTGGGCTGGCCGGGGCGCGGCGGCTGGGCCGTGGCGATCGGCGCGGTGGCGGGCGCGGGCGGCTGGTTGGACAGCGCGCCGGGCACGCCGCCGACGGGCGCGGCGCCCTGCTGGCTCGATTCGCTCGACTGCTGGCTGCGGATGGCCGCGCGGGTCGGGTCCTGGTTGGGCTTGAACGACTCGTCGGTGTGCTCGACGATGGCGAAGTCCACGTCGGCCGTGACCTGCGCCTTGACGTTGTCCTGGCCGACCAGCGGCGCCAGGATGGCTTCCACGCGCTGCGCGTAGTTGCGCTCCAGCGCCTGCACGTACTTGATCTGGCTGGCGTCGAGCATGCGCTCGTTGGTGCCGTTGCCCGACAGCAGGTTGCCGTGCTGGTCGACGATGGAGATCGACTTGGGCGTGAGTTCCGGCACGCTGGACGACACCAGGTAGCTGATCGCCGCGACCTGGCCGTCGTCGATGGCGCGGCCCGGGTAGAGCTGCAGCACCACCGAGGCGGTCGGCTTCTGGCGCTCGCGCACGAACAGCGTGGGCTTGGGGATGGCCAGGTGCACGCGCGCGGACTGCACCGCGCCGATCGACTCGATCGAGCGCGCCAGCTCGCCTTCCAGGCCGCGCTGGTAGTTGACCTGCTCGGCGAACTGGCTGATGCCGAACTTCTGCGAGTCCATCAGCTCCATGCCGGTGGTGCCGCTCTTGGGCAGGCCCTGGGAAGCCAGGCGCAGGCGGGTCTCGTGGACCTTGTCGGAGGGCACCATGACCGCACCGCCGCCCTCGGCGAACTTGTACGGCACGTTCATCTGCTGCAGGGAGGCGATGACGGCACCGCCGTCGCGCTCGGACAGGTTGCTGTAGAGCACCTTGTAGTCCGGCGCGCGCGACCACAGCACGCCCACCGCGATGGCCGCGGCAAGCGCCGCGGCACCCAGCATCATGGGCAGGCGCGGATTGGCCTTGAGGCGCTCGAACAGCTCGGATTTGCCCGACAGGGCGGCCACGGCGTTCATGCGCGCGCCCCGGTCATGGCCAGGATGGGCAGGGCCGGATGGCGGGCGCCGCTCTGGCTGCCCTGTCCACCCCGGCTGGCCTGGAGCATCCCGGCTACGGCATGGCTAAGATCACGCTGCTGACAAAACACGCGTACTCCCCGCGATAGTTGATCAAGATTCGGGTCCCGGACCGGGCGCGGCAACGCGGCAGCGCCCCAGATCCGGCACGGTATCGATCATCGTCCAGGCGCGGTGCCGACAATCACGGGAATAAGCCTCGTTTTCCACCCGATTTCCCGCAATGGGCCGCCCGGCGGGGCAGGTACGCTTCGGGGGCTGGCACAGGTGGCGTGCGCGGATGCGGTCTTGCGGCATGCGCGTGCCCCGGCGGATTTGCCGGCAGCGGCGCGGGGAGGGTCCGGCGCCATGTTCAACGACTTGACTCTTTGCGGGACCGGCTTGCCCCGAGCGGGCGCGGCGGGTTCCGAGCGGATCGCCATGACTACCATCTCTTCCATCGACGGCATGCTGCAGCAGTTGCGCGGGCTGGCCCAGAGCGCCACCGGCACGCAAAGCCAGGCCACCACGGCCGCGGCCGCCGGCCCGGGCAGCTTCGCCAGCGAACTGCAGCGCTCGCTGGCGCGCGTCAGCGCCGTGCAGGAACACGCCTACGGCCAGGCCGACGCCTTCGAGCTGGGCAAGCCCGGCGTGTCGCTCAACGACGTGATGATCGACATGCAGAAGGCCAACGTGTCGTTCCAGACCGCCGTGCAGGTGCGCAACCGGCTGGCCGGCGCCTACCAGGAAATCATGAGCATGACGGTGTAACGGCCGCCTGAGGCTTTCTGGCCGTGGATCAAACGCCGGAGACAGGTTTCGAGGATGCCGGTCGGTAAGAGAGGTATTGATGGTTGGCCAGATGATGGTTATCGCGGATGCGATGGCGCTGGCAGGCGAAGCTGGCCTTGCGATTGGCGTTTTTCCAGGGCCGGGCCGTTCGCCAGATGGCTGGTGCAACAGGAAACAAGATGAACAAGGAAGAGCTTCGGGCGCAAATCGCCCGGCTGGTAGAGCAGTATGCTGAGGTGGTGGCAAGTGAAGCGACCACTTTCCAGCCCGGACACTCGATCATTCCGCCTTCGGGCAAGGTCGTGGGGGCGCCGGAGATGAAGGCAATGGTCGACGCTTCGCTCGATTGTTGGTTGACGGCAGGGCGTTTCAATGACCAGTTCGAGAAGCGCCTGGCAACCCTGCTGGGGGCTCGCCATGTGCTGACGGTCAACTCGGGGTCGTCCGCAAATCTGGTTGCCTTTGCTGCCTTGACATCGCCGCGTCTCGGCGATCGCGCGATCCGTCCCGGCGACGAAGTGATCGGCGTGGCGGCGGGTTTTCCGACGACCGTCAATCCAATCCTGCAATGCGGGGCAATCCCCGTCTTCGTGGATGTGGAACTGGGTACCTATAACATTGATGCGAGCAAGATCGAAGAAGCCATCTCTCCACGGACCAAGGCGATCATGCTCGCGCACACACTGGGGAATCCGTACAACCTCGGTGTGATTACGGCGCTCTGCCGCAAGCATAACCTCTGGCTGGTTGAAGATTGCTGCGACGCGCTCGGTGCCACTTACGACGGCAAACTGGTCGGGAGCTTTGGCGACATTGCCACGCTCAGCTTCTATCCCGCGCACCACATTACCATGGGCGAGGGCGGCGCGGTCTTCACGAACAGCGACATACTCAAGCAGATCGCCGAGTCGTTCCGTGACTGGGGACGGGATTGCTATTGCCCACCGGGAAAGGACAATACCTGCGGCCGGCGCTTTTGCTGGAAGCTGGGCTCGTTGCCTGAGGGCTATGACCACAAGTACACCTACTCCCACATAGGGTATAACCTTAAGATCACTGACATGCAGGCGGCCTGCGGGCTGGCGCAACTGGACCGTGCCGAGGAGTTTATTGCAATCCGCAAGCGGAACTTCGCATACATGAAAGATCGTCTTGGTCGCTGTAGCGATGCGCTGATTCTGCCGGAGGCCACGCCGCGCTCGGATCCGTCATGGTTCGGCTTCCCAATGACGTTGAGGCCGGAAGCCGGTGTGCGGCGGGCGGATCTGATCTCCTATCTGGATCAGCATCGTATCGGCACTCGTTTGCTGTTTGCCGGCAACCTGGTCCGCCAGCCATATATGCAAGGGCGCCCATACCGCATATCAGGGGATCTGCGCAATTCCGATATCGTGATGAGTGACACATTCTGGGTGGGCGTTTATCCGGGCCTGAGCGAGCAGATGCTCGATTTCATGGCGGAGAAGTTGGAGCAGTTCTTCGGTGTTGGTTTCTAGACATGCGGGTGGAGCCACTTGTCATTGCCGGCTGTTTCCGGCTATGGGGAAACCTGTCCGAGGACGCGAGAGGTGATTTCTTCAAGCTGTTCCATGCTCCTACACTAGGCGGGTTGGACCTAGAGACGAATTTCACGGAGTCCTATATCTCGACATCCCATGTCGGCGTGATCCGTGGTATGCATTTCCAGCGTCCGCCCAAGGACCACGCCAAGCTGGTCTGTTGCCTCAGCGGCAGGGCCCGTGACGGTCTGGTCGATCTGCGAGCCGGATCCACGACCTTCGGCCAAAGTCTCAGCCTGATATTGACAGGGGACGAGCCGACAGTGCTCTATGTGCCAAAGGGGGTCGCGCACGGCTTTGCCGCGCACGTCGACCATACCCGCATGTGGTATCTCGTGTCTTCGGTACACGATCCCGCCGCCGATGCAGGAGTACACCCCCATAGTGTCGGCATTGATTGGTGGGCCGAGGGGCCGGCCATTGCCCGGCCGGTGCTTTCCACCCGAGACCAGCGGTTCCCCGCGTTGGCGGACTATCTGGAAGCTAGTGATTTCTGACAATCGGGAAGATGACATCTGTGCTACTGACCGGAGCATCCGGTTACGCTGGCGCCGCTATCGCGGCGGCCTTGAGAGCCCGTGGGATGACTGTGCTGACAGCAGGGCGCCGATCTGCTGATGACGTTCAACTCGACCTGCTGAAGCCGGATAGCGTGATCGGTAGCGCAATTCCCGACGGCGTGGATGTTTGCGTCCACGCCGCCGCCGCAAACGAGGTGTCGTGTCGCCATGACCCGGTTGCCGCCTACACTGCAAATGTCACGGCAACACGGGCGCTGCTGCGCGCGGCCGAATCCGCTGGCATCCGTAATCTAGTCTATCTCTCGACTTTTCATGTTTTCGGGAGACCATGCGGAGACCTAGATGAAGATGTGGCTCCCCTGCCGGAAAACGACTACGGCATGACACACTGGATGGCGGAGCAGGCCTTCCTGATGCACGGTCGCCGGACTGATGCCCGGGTGAGCATTCTGCGGCCCGCGAACCTCTTCGGTGAGCCTGTGGACTGGGATACCTTTAACCGCTGGACCCTGGCACCCTTTGATTTCGCGCGGCAGGCTGTCAAGTATGGCGTGGTCCGTCTGCTATCGGACGGCGCGCCGGTGAGAAGCTACGTTTCGATCTCGTATCTAGCGCAAGCTGTCCTGGCCGCTGTCTCCGGCCTGCTTCCTGCTACCACGCACCTCGCGGGAGAGGTCTGGAGCATGGCTGCGCTGGCGGAACTATGCGCACGCATCGCTCGCGAGGTAACTGCGCGGGAGATTGGTGTCTCGTTCGGGAAGGCTGACTTGGGCGAATTGCCCTATCGGTTCCTTTCAAGACACTGGCCGGCCGAAGCAGGTGGGACGGATTGCGACATGTCTGCCTTTATTCGCAGCGTTGTGAGCAGCCTGCTGGAAACACCCCAATGAACCGGATTTCATCCTTGGCGAAAGTATCCCCGCTCGCGGATATCGAGCGCTCCATACGCGGAAACCATGTCCTCGTGGCGGATCACGTGACGGTAGACAGTTTTGTGAAAATCAAGTTTGCGGGCGGTGACGGTGACGTCGAGATTGGATCCTACTGTTACTTGAACTCTGGCGTTGTTATCTATTCCGGCAACGGTGTTAAGTTGGGCAACGGAGTGTTGATTGCGGCAAATACCACGCTTGCACCTACCAACCACGAGTATCGCAAGCGTGACCGGACGATTATCGAGCAGCGCTTCATGCCGTCGAAAGGCGGGATTATCGTCGAAGACGATTGCTGGATCGGAGCCAACTGCGTGCTGTTGGATGGCACGTACCTGGGACGTGGATGCGTGGTTGGCGCGGGTACGGTGCTCAAGGGAGAGTGGCCGGCGTTTGCGGTGATAGCGGGTACCCCTGCCAAGGTAATTCGCTATCGGGAGTAGCCATGGGATGCGGGGTATGCCGCGGGACTGTCGTCTGGGGCAGCTAGGTGATGGTTCAGGTAGCCGGGAGCACTGCGGGATACGGGAAAATGTCCGCAAACTGATCGAGTTGGCGCTCGGTCAGGCCGCGGGCGAGATCGGGCGCTTCATGCACGAGCCGATACCATTCGGCGGTGGCGGCCAGTGCGTTATCGAGCGGCCAGCGGGGACTCCAGCCCAACATGCGTCGTGCCTTGGCCGAGTCGAGATAGAGAAAGCGGGCCTCGTGCGGTGCCGAAGCTGCTGCGGCAGAATCGATCTCCCAGTCCAATTCCGGCCAATGACGTTGGAGTCGTGTGAGGACGTCGGCGACAGACAGGTTATCGCAAGCATCCGGTCCGAAATTGAACGCCGAGGCGAATTCGTGTTCTCCGGCCAGTAGCCTGGCGCCGAGCAGGAGGTAGCCGTTGAGGGATTCCAGGACGTGCTGCCAAGGGCGAGTCGCCCCGGGGTGGCGGATTTGCAGCGTACCACCTTCGGCAACCGCGCGCGCGGCGTCGGGCAGCAAGCGATCCTCCGACCAGTCGCCGCCGCCGATGACATTGCCGGCGCGTGCGGTGGCGAGGAGTACCCCGCGCTGGTCGAGGAAGGACTGACGATAGCTCGCCGCGACCAGTTCCGCTCCTGCCTTGCTTGCGCTATAAGGATCATGCCCTCCCAACGGGTCCAATTCCCGATATCCCCACAGCCACTCTCTGTTGTCATAACACTTGTCTGTGGTCACGATGACAATGGCCCGGATCGACGGACACCGGCGACAGGCTTCCAGCAGATTCACCGTACCCATGACGTTGGTTGCCCAGGTCGAGGCCGGGTCGCGGTAGCTGGTGCGTACCAGAGGCTGTGCTGCCAGATGGAAGACAATCTCGGGTTGCGCAGCATGCAAGGCGCTCGCTAGTGCTTCAGCGTTGCGGATATCGGCGAGATGATGCGCCGAGAGGGCATCCCTGACTCCGGCGTGCGTGAACATGTCGGGCCGCGATGCAGGTGGTAGCGCGTAGCCTGTGAGGCGCGCGCCAAGGCGTGCGAGCCACAGTGACATCCAGGATCCTTTGAACCCAGTGTGCCCTGTCAGGAATACGGGGCGGTTGGCATAGGCATTGCGCATGCTGATCACCAGATTTTCCACGGGGCAGCGCCAGACTGCCACAACTGTTCCAACATGTTCTTCTCGCGCAAGGTATCCATCGGTTGCCAGAAGCCTTTGTGCTCGAATGCCAACAGATGCCCGCGTCTTGCCAGGCTTTCCATCGGGGCCTGTTCCCAACTGATACCGTCATCAGCAATCAGGTCGATCACTTCGGGCTGCAGCACAAAGAACCCGCCGTTTATCCAGGCACCGTCTCCACGCGGCTTTTCCGCGAAGCCGGATACCATATTTTCATTGGTGCGTTCCAGCGCGCCATAACGTCCGGGCGGCTGCACCGCTGCCACGGTTGCCCAGCGACCATGATTGCGGTGAAAGGCGATCTCTGCGCTTAAGTCGATATTGGAGACGCCATCGCCATAGGTGAAGCAGAATGACTCGCCGGGCGTAAGGTATTCGCGCACGCGCCGCAGGCGCCCCCCGGTCTGGGACTCCTCACCGGTGTCGACCAAGGTGACGCGCCACGGCTCAGCTTTGCGGCAATGCACTTCCATGCGATTCTCGGACATGTCGAAGGTGACATCGGACATGTGAAGGAAGTAGTTGGCGAAGTACTCCTTGATGACGTAGCCCTTGTAGCCCAGGCAGATGACGAAGTCGTTGATGCCGTGCGCGGCGTACATCTTCATGATGTGCCACAGGATCGGCTTGCCGCCGACCTCGATCATGGGCTTGGGGCGCAGATGGGATTCCTCGGAGATGCGCGTGCCGAGGCCGCCGGCGAGAATAACGGTTTTCATGCCGCCACCTCGTTGACCGTCTGGACACCGAGAATCTCGCTGATGGAGGGCGCCCCAGTGCGTTCAATCAGTGCCAGTTCGACGCCGAGTTCCTGCCGCGTGATATCCACGAGGCTGCTCTTGTCATAACCTTGTTCGTCCATTCTCGCGCAGAGAAGGCGGTAAAGTGGTAAATGGTACTTGCGCAGCGTGATGCTTTCCATCAGTAGTTCAATTGCGTGATCGCGGTTGCCGATCTGATACTGGATTTCGGATAGGGCGAAGGCGACGAGCCAGTGCTTGCTCCACTTGGCAGACATGTTCTCTAGCAGGCTGCGCAGTTCGATATGACGCCGCTCGCGCAGCAGCAGGTCGATGGTGACAACGAGTTCTGCCATCGAATGCCATTCCCCGGCGCAAAACACGCCGTCTGTTGTGCCGGGTGCCAGATGACTCAGGTCTCGTTGCTGTCCAACCACCTCAATCATCTGGCTCTCGAACCAACGTGCGAATCCCGCTGCATCGGAGATGGCACTCTTCTCGAAACGAGGCCTTAGCGACAAGCGCAGGTCATTGAGTTGGTCGATGTCGCTAGCGAGCTGCGTGGCCATATTTGCATACAGATTCTCGTTGTCGCAAACCAGGAACCCGAGACCGGCGGCATTCAGATACGGTGCGGACATCCGGGTATGAAAGGCCGTGCCGGCCAGCGAAACGACTGGCACACCCATCCACAACGCATCGCAGGTCGTGGTGCCACCCGTTACCGGAGACGTGTCTAGCACAATATCTATGTCGTGATAGGTCAGGTATTGGTTCTGTCCTAGCCTGGGAATGCAGTTGACGCGCTCAACCTCGATGCCAACCTGGGCCATACGCTGTAGTAACGGCGTTTTCACCTCGTCCCTGTCGAGTCCTGCTGCCTCGACCAATAGGCGGCTGTTGGGGCAGCGCGTCATCACCGCACTCCAGAGTCGAAGGGCCTTGTCGGTGATCTTTCCGATGCCATTGCAGGATCCGAAGGTGACGTGCCCATTGCGGATAGCGGGTGTCTCCCGGGTCTGATATTCGTTTTCATACGCCCTTAGGGGGCTGTGAACCAGTGGGTGGTAGACCGCGAACACGCCAGGTGCACGGAGCAGGTTCTCGGTGTATTGCGACTCTGCTCCGGCTGGATCGCCGATCCAGTCGGTGATCCGGTGGTGGATGGTTGGCATGCCCGTACTGCCGGGGTAGCCAAGCCAGGTGAGTTGGATCGGGGCCAGACCGTAAACCATATAGTGCAAAGGCGAGGAGCCCGTATAGCCGCCAAGGTCGATCAGTACATCGAAATTTTCCTCGCGGACTGCACGTACGATCTCGGTCTCCTGCTTGTTTGCGAGATCGATGAAGCGATCAGAGTAGATCGATATCTTGTGCGTGACGTTGTCCCGGTAGGAGTGCAAGCCAAGCAATACGACTTCAAATCTCGACCGGTCGATGTGAGCGATAAATGGTATTAGGAAATAGGAGCAAGCGTGGCGAAACAGATCGTTCGACAGGATACCGAGCCGAATTTTCCCGGACTGCGGCTTCGTTTCGATGGGCAACTCAGGCAGACGGTGCTGGGCAAGCTGCTGGGCATAGCCTTTGGCTTCTTCCAGAAGGTCGGCCGCACTGGTCTTTTCACCTAGCAGCATAAGAAACAGAAGATTCGACCGGATACTTTTATTGTCCGGTGCAATCGCCGCAGCTCTCTTGAGCACCACAATAGCTTCCTCGGCGAAGCCGGTATCTTTCAGATCATTGGCGTAGTTAGCAAGGATTGCCGGATTGTCAGGGGCGATCGCAAGGGCTTTGAGGGAAGCTTGCTTTGCGTCGGCATGGAGTCCAAGCTTCTGCAGTACGATCGAGTAGTTGGCCCATGCGTCCAGACACCCAGGGTGTAACGCCACACAGGACGCGAAGATTGCCTTGGCATTCTGGAGCTTCCCCATCACAGACAGGATTCGGCCGCTTATGGCCATCAGATCCTGCTGGTCGGGATGAGCCTTCAATCCGGCCTGGCTGATGGCGTAGGCTTCCTCACGGCGGCCCAGTTCAAGGATGGAGAATGCACGCCAATAGTAAGTGAGTGGTGTGCTCCGGCCGACCTGCTGGGCTTTCTCTGCATTGGAAAGCGCTTCGAGATAACGGCCGGCGCGATGACTTGCCTCGGCCTTCTTTATGTAACGATCCGCTTTAGATCTGGTTACCGAGTTCTTCATAGGGGATGGGATGAGTTGGCGAGGTGGCTATGCACGACGCTGTTTGCCCATATATCTCTGCGCAGAATGCCTGCGCTTGAACGTAGGGGTTCTGAGTGTTCTAGGTGTTCGCGAATTCGGCTTCCCGTGCTTGCCCGACCTCAATGCCAAGTACTTCCAGCATTGTCGGCGTACCTTGTTGACTCAGGATATCTAGGCTCATGCCGAACTGTTGCTGTAGAAATTCTCCCAATGCGCTTTTGTCGTACAGATATTCGTCCATTCGTGCGTTGAGCAGACGGTAGAGCGGCAGGTGATAGGTCCGCAGGCCTATGCTTTCCATCAAATATCCTACTACTGCGTCTGGCTGCCCGGTGTGATGCTCGATCTCGGCGAGTACATAGGGAACGATCCAGTGCTTTGGCCACTTGGCGGAAAAATTCTCCAGCAGGCCACGCAATTCGGCGTAACGGCGGGCATCCAGCAAGCCGGCGATGGCAATCACGATTTCCGCCGTGGTGTGCCATGTACCAGAGAAATACACACCATCCTTGGGGCCGGGGGCGGTGTTCTGAAGCACACGTCGCTGTGCAACGATCACCGTAAGCTGTGCTTCCATCCAGCGCGCGAAAGCGGCGCCGTCAGCTACCGGACTTTGCTCGAAGCGTTGCCGCAGCGATAGGCGCAAGCCATTTAGTCCTTCGATGTCGGTGGCCAGTTGCACGGCTACGTCGGCATACTCAGCTTCGTTGCCGCAGGCTAGGCCAGAGAGACCCAATGTGTGGACGAAACTGGCTGACATCCTGGAGTGAAAGGCGGTACCGGCCAATGTAACGACAGGCACACCCATCCATAAGGCGTCGCAGGTGGTAGTGCCGCCGGTGAGCGGTAGCGTATCCAGCACGATGTCGATGTCGTGATAGGTCAGATACTGGTTTTTCGCCAAGCGTGGTATGCAAGATACGCGGTCCGGTGCAATGCCGGCTTTGGCCAAGCGTGCCAGCAGTGGGGCGCTGACTGAGTCACTATCGATGTCGCGAGCCTCGATCAGCAGTCGGCTATCCGGGCAACGAGTCATTACCGTGCCCCACAGTGCTATGGTCTGGTCCGTGATTTTGCCGAGATTGTTACAGGAGCCGAAAGTAATTCGGCCGATTTGAAGGGCAGGTGTTTCCTGCACCCTGTATTTTTCTTCGTAGACTTCCAGTGGGCTGTGTACCAGTGGCGAGTACGTGCAAAAGACGTCCGGCGCTCTCAACAGAGTTTCGGTGTAGTGTGGCTCGAAGCCCGCGGGGTCGGCGGTCCAGTCACTTATACGGTAGTCGATGGCGGCCATGCCGGTGCTTCCGGGATAGCCGAGCCAAGTCATTTGCACCGGCGCAAGCCTATGTACCATATAGGGCAGTGGAGAGGTCCCGGTATGGCCACCGAGGTCCACCAGCACGTCGAGTTGCTCACCACGGATGACGTCAACGATGTTCGCTTTTGGTTTGCCGGCCAGTTCGAAATATCGATTGGCATGCGACCGGATCTTGTCTGTGACGCGGTCACTCCGAGGATTCAGCGAGAATACCATCACCTCTATTCTGGTACGGTCCAGGTTGGCGAGTAGCGGGAGGATGAAGTATGCACACGGGTGGCGCATCAGATCGTTGGATATTAGGCCGAGGCGAATCGGTCCGCCGTTCTCGCGAGGCGCGGGATTGCTATGAGGCAGGCGCTGCCTGGCTAACAGCAGTTGCTCGTAGGCTTTTGCTTCGCGCAACAGGTCCAGTGCGGTCGTGTCCTGCGCGAACAGCATGACGAACAGCAGATTGGCGCGAATGGCAGGGTTTTCTGGGGCTAGCCTTACCGCCTTGCGAAGCGCGGCGATTGCCTCGACCATCTCACCGGTTTCCTTCAACGCTATGCCATAGTTGCATGCTGACACCGGTTCATTCGGGTCGAGGGCTAGCGCCTTGAGCGCAGCTTCCTTCGCTGCTGCGGGTTCGCGCAGTTCCAGCAGCAGTGCGGCATAGTGTACCCATCCACTGATGGCAGCCGGCGCCGTAGTGACGCATTGGAGCAGGAGCCGCCGTGCCCCCTCATGGTCGCCATTGCGCAGCAAGACGAAACCTCCGAGCGACATCAGTTCCACATCGCCCGGGAAGTGCTGCAGGCCGTCGCCAAGTATATCGGCGGCCCTTTTCGTGTCCAGTAGACCTAGTGCTGCGGCCATTTGCCAATAGCTGGCGTTGGCGCTCTTACCGTAGATGTGCTCCGCCCGCTCGGCCTCCTTGAGCGCCGCCCGGTACTGACCTGCAGCATAGAGTTCGCGCGCTTTATCGATCTGCCGCGGCGACCGAGGGGCGATTTTGATTGATTTCATCCTAAGGGCTCGTCTTGGCTGGACGGTACAGGCAATGCACTAGTCTTGCGATGCCGCAATCTCACTGGACATCCGAAACCATTCCCGCATTGGGCAATAGTTCAGCTGTCTCGTTTCCCTAAAACTTAACAGGACGTCGGACGAGTTGAGGTGAGAATACAGGCCAAAAACAAGGTTAATTCCAAGCTACTGACAGTGATGGGGTCCAAGCTTCGCGCAGGAAGCCAGTAGGCTTGGTGTCAGGAAGTCAGCCCTATATGTGGTGGGGCTTTGGGGCAGGCGCGGTTCCGATCGCAGCCTGCTCTTTCTCGAGCTGGTAGAGCCAGGCCAGCAGCTCGGCCACGGCCACGTACAACTGCGGCGGGATGTGCGAGTCCAGGTCGACCTGCATCAGCAGCGTCACCAGCGCGGGGGAGTTGTGCACGTACACGCCGCTTTCGCGGGCGCGCGCGATGATGGCGTCGGCGATCTCGCCGTAGCCCTTGGCCACCACGCGCGGGCTGCCGTCGCGGCCTTCTTCGTAGGCCAGCGCGACCGCGCTGCCGCGCGCGTCGTCCTGCGGCATGGGCTGGCTCAAGGCAGGTTCTCCCCGGGCGAGAGGATGCCGTTGACGGCCAGCGCGGACAGGTCGAGGCCGGTGGCGGCCAGCCGCTCCTGCAGTTGCGCGCGGGCGGCGTGCAGGCGGTTGACCGAGTCGGGCGCGGCCAGGCGCGCCTCGATGCGGTTGCCGGCCACGCTCAGGCGCGCCTCGACGGTGCCCAGGTGCGGGAACTGGAGCACCAGCTTGGTCGACCACGGCGCGCTCGCCGGGTCGGGCGCCTGGCCGTGGCCGCCCGCGTGGCGCTCCTCGGTCTCGCGGCGGATCTGCCAGTCCAGCGGCGTGCCGGGCCAGGCCTCGCCAATCCAGCGGAATTGCTGCGTGGCCAGGGTGTCGAGCTGCTGGCGCACCAGCGCGGCGGCGTCCGGGTGGACCGCCGGGCCGGCCGCCGGGGTGGCCGAGGCCGCGCCCAGGCGGGCGTCGCCGCCGCGGCCATCGGCCACGGCACCGTCGGCGTCCACGTGGCGCGCCTGCGGCAGCGGGGCGGAGGCGGCCTGGTAGGCCTGCGTGGCCTGCTGCGCGAGATGGGCCGACGGCCCCTGCGGGACCGGCAGGCCGGACGTGGCCGGCGGCGCGCTGGATTGCGCGGCATGGCTGGCCGCGTTGGCCGGGTTGGCGGCGGGGGGCGGCGCGTCGTCGGCGGGCGCCTGGGTGTCCGGCTGGGCCACGATGGCGACCGTGGCCGCGGCCACCGCGCGGGCGTCCGCCGCGGCGGCCTGGGCCGCCGTGGGCGGCGCCACGGGGGCCGGCTGGTAGGTCAGCTGCAGGACCGGCGCGCCGTCGTCGGCGCCGGGCGCGGGGGCGCTGGCGGGCGCGGCCGGGCCGGGG
>NZ_AQPL01000419.1:0-7780 GCF_000395345.1 Cupriavidus sp. WS
GGGCGCGGCCGGGCCGGGGCCGAGCGCGGCCTGCGGCTCGCGCATCAGGGCGTCGAGCGGCTGCGTGCCGTTGACCCACTGGCCCAGGTGCGATTCATAGAACAGGCCGCTTTGCCCGACCTGCTGCGCCAGCGCCGCGGCCAGCGCGCCGGTGCTGCCGGGCGCCGGCGCGCTGGGCAGCAGCGGGGCCGAGCCGCGCAGCGGGGCCGGCTCGGTGCCTTCGAGGATGTCCAGGATGACGCGCGCGGCCGAGCTGAAGGTCTCGCGCGCGGAGGCCGGCGCGGCGCCGTCGGCGGGGTTCGGCGTGCCGCCGGTGACTATGCCGGGGCGGTTCTGCTGCACCGTGGCGCCGCTGTCGGCCGGCGCCACCGTCTCGGTGACGGCGCCGGCGGGCATCAGCGCGGCCAGCTTGGCCACGCTCAGCGCGGACTTGAGTCCTTGCGGGTCCGTGTTGCGCAGCGCCAGCGCGGGATCTGGCGGAAGATGGATGCCGACCATTCGGCGCGATCAGTAACGGGCGTCGGCGCCGTAGGCGTGATGCAGTTCCTGGCGGCGGCGCGAGTTGTTGAGCAGGTGGCCGAGCCGTTCGATCTGGGGCATCACCAGGTTGCGGATGGCGGCATCCTGCGACAGGATGGTCTCCAGCATCTGGTAGCGGTAGCGGCGCTCCTGCGGCGACAGCAGCACCACGTCGTCGTTGTTGCGCAGCACGTTGACCTGCGCCACGTAGCGCGCCTGCAGGGCGCTCAGCGCGTCCCAGTCGCCGGCGCGGGCAGCCTCGCACATCTGGCCGGAGAGGACCAGCAAGGCTTCATAGCAGGCGATCAGGTGGTTCTTTTGCGTGAGCATGTCAGGCACCGATGGAGACGGCGTCCCTGGGGCGCAGCAATTGATGCTCCGGCTCGGGCTCGCGCGCGGGGTCGATCTGGCCCCAGGCCGCCGAGATGTCGGCCAGCAGCTTGTCCACTTCGAGCAGGCGCGCGTCGTCGTTGTGCAGGTTGGCGAGCATGAGCTGGCGCGCCATGTATTCGTAGAGGGAGTCGAGATTGGCCGCGAGCTCCTCGCCCGCCGTATGGTCGAGCGAGGCGCGCAGGCCGCTTTCGATGATCTCGATGGCCTTGGAGATGGCCATGCCCTTGTCGGCGACCTTGCCCGCTTCCATGTGGAAGCGGGCGCGGGCGATCGACGCGCGCGCGCCGTCGAACAGCATGACGATGAGCCGGTGCGGCGAGGCGCTCATGGCCCCGGTCTGGACGCCTACGTTGGCGTAGGCATTGGCGGCGGTGCGTGCGTACATGACGATCCCTGGGTTTGAAGCTGTGTCGGCAATGATCCCGGCGCGTTCAGTTCGACGACGTTCCGTTCATCGAGGCGAACTGCTGCGTCAGGTAGTTCTTGGTGGACGTCATCTGCGCCATGATGGTGTCGAGCTGCTGGAACTGGGCGCGGTATTGTGCCATCGTCGCGTCGATCTGGTTCGACATGTTGGTGTAGTCGTCGCCCAGCGACTTGAGCTGCGTGTTGACGCCGGCGGTGGCGGTGGTGAGCACGCCGTTGGTGGCGGTGAAGCTGGCGGCCAGGCTGGAGAGCTGGTTGCCGTAGCCGGACTTGCCGTCGCTGCCGCTGAACAGCTGCTGCACGCCGGCGCGGTTGCTGGTCAGCGCCGCGTTCAGCTTGGAGGTGTCCAGCGACATGCTGCCGTCCGCGTTGAAGCCGATGCCGACCTGCGTCAGGTTGATGGCGTTGCTGCCGGTCGGCGCCGTGTTGAACACGCCGCGCAGCTGGCTCTCGATGGTGCGCACGGTGCTGTCGCCGAGCAGGGTGCCGGCGGTCTTGGTGTCGGCGTCGTAGCTGTCGAGCTTGGCCACGGTGCTCTGCAGCGTGTTGTAGGCGGTGACGAAGCTCTGCACGGCGCCCGCCATCGACGAGGTGTCGGTGCTCACGCCGACGTTGCTGGCGCCCAGCGAGGTCAGCGTCATGGTCACGCCCGGCACCGCGCCCTGCACGGTGTTGCTGGCGCTGGTGATGGCCAGGCCGTTGACGGTCAGCTTGGCGTCGACCGCCTTGATGTTCTCCGTCATCGACTTGGTGCCGGCCGGATCGTAGGCCAGCAGGCCGCTGATCGTGGACGGGTCGCCGCTGCCGTTGCTGCCCACCGAGATGCGCATGCTGGACTTGGCGCCGGTGGTGTTGGAGGTCAGCACGATGTGGTACGGCGTGCCGCTGCCGTCGTTGACGATGCTGGCCGTGACGCCGGCGTTCGATGCGTTGATCGCGTCGCGGATGCCGGTGAGCGTGTTGTTGGTGCCGTTGATGTTGATCGTGGTCGGCGTGCCGCTGCCCGGCGTGAAGGTGCCGTCGGCGGCGGTGGTGCCGAGCTCGATCTTGATACTGGCGCTGCCCAGCAGCTGGCCGGTGGCGTCGGTGATGCCGTTCGACACCAGCGTCTGCGAGGTGGCGAGCTGGCTCACGTTGACGGCGTAGTTGCCGGCCACCGCGGTCTTGTCCGCGCTGGTGGTCAGCACGCCGGTGTTGCTCGACGACGTGGTGGTGCTGTTGTACAGGCTGGCGGCGCCGAGCGCGGCGGCGGCATTCTGGAACGAGGCCAGCGCGCCCTGCAGCAGGCCGTAGGCGGACAGCTTGGTGGTGGCCGCGGTCTGCGCGTCCGTGATCGGCTGCAGCTTGGTTTCCTCCCCCGACTGCAGGTTGGTCAGAAGGGTGCTGAGGTCCAGTCCGGAACCAACGCCAATCGACGAAATCGGTGTGCTCATGATTTGCTGCCTGTGTTGTCTTGTTCGAGGGAGAGACTGCGGGGGCCGCCTATGCGGTCTGGTGGATCAGCAGGCCTTGCAGCCTGTCGATGGCGCGCGTGATGCGCAGGACTTCTTCGGAGGGAAACTGGCGGATGGTGTCGCCGGTGGACTTGTCCACCACCGTGGTCACGATCTGGTGCGTATCGCCGTCGATGCTGAAGCGCACTTCCACCGGCGTGGCGCGCAGCGCCTCGGTCAGGCTGGTGAGCGCGCTGGCCAGTTCCTTCGAGCTTTCGGCGTGCGCCTTGTCGCCCGGCGCCTTGCCCGCCGCGATGGCGCCCGGCAGGCTCCCGGCCGGCACGCCTGCCGGGGCCGCGGCACCCGCGGCGGGAAGGGTGGCGGGCAACGGCGCGGCGGGCAACTTGGCTAGCTGTTCGGTCGGGCTGATCATGATCGGTCTCTCGCGAGGGACGGTCGGAGCGGGCGGCTCCGGTGGAAACGCTTTCAGAGCGGAGACCGCTCTGGAAGCATTCCCGGCGGCGCCGGGCCCGAAGGTCCGGCGCCGCCAGGGGTGCGGCTACTGTTGCGATTAACGCAGCAGCGACAGCACGTTCTGCGTGGTCTGGTTGGCCTGGGCCAGCACAGCGGTACCAGCTTGTTGCAGGATCTGGGCGCGCGACATGTTCGACACTTCCGTGGCGTAGTCGGCGTCCTGGATGCGCGAGCGCGAAGCGGACAGGTTGGTCACGGTCGAACCCAGGTTCGAGATCACCGAGTTGAAGCGGTTCTGCACGGCACCCAGGGCGCTGCGCAGCTTGTCCACGGTAGCCAGGGCCTTGTCGATCGTGTCGAGCGGATTGGTGCTGCCCACGCCGGTGAAGGCAGTGCTGGCGGCGACGGCGACGGGGGCGGAGGCGCTGTCGAGACGCGTACCGGAGCTCAGTTCGATCTGCGAGCTGTTAGTCACGTGCGTAGGCGTAGAAGTGCTACTGGCGTTGCCGTTGGCCATTGCGGCGGCATTGGTTGCAGAGTCGAGGGCGTAGTTGTTACCGCCTTGGGTGATATAAGCAACTGCATTGCCGCTCGAGTCCGCGCCAACCTTGACGTATTGGTCAGCGACTGCATTGCCCGTGTTGCCATTAGCGGCGTCGCCGACCGTCAAATCGACCTGGTTCAGTGTGACTGCGCCACTGGAGGTGTCGACAGAGGCGGCGTAATAGTCGCTTCCTGACTTAACCACATAGTTCCCGGTGGCATCGCCATTAGAGTCCAGCGTGCTGCTCAGCGACAGGTCGCTGGCGTTAACTCCGAGTGCGGTGGCAACGCTGCTCAGATCCACAGCCGTCGGAGCAGTACCGCCGGTGACGGTCGTGATGGGGGCGGTCGTGGCCAAGGAGTTCTTTGCCACTGTGAAACCGGTCATGCCTAGGGTCTTCGCGCTGATTTCCTTCAGGTCGATCGAGATGGTCTGGCCGTCTTGCGCGCCGACTTGCACCTTCAGCGACGAAGCGGCCGACGACAGCACCTTGACGCCGTTGAAGTCGGTTTGTTGCGACGTGCGGTCGATTTCAGCCAGACGCTGGGTGATTTCGTCCTGGATCGATTGCAGGTCCGAAGCGGAGTTGGAGCCCGTTGCGGCTTGCACGGCCAGGGTACGGATGGCTTGCAGGTTGTTGTTGACTTCGGTCAGCGCGCCTTCGGTGGTTTGCGACAGCGAGATGCCGTCGTTGGCGTTGCGCTGAGCTTGCGTCAGGCCGTTGATGTTGGCGGTGAAACGGTTGGCGATCGCCTGGCCCGCTGCGTCGTCCTTGGCGCTGTTGATACGCAGGCCCGAAGACAGACGCTGAATCGCGCTGTTCAGCGACGATTGCGACGAATTCAGGTTGTTCTGCGTCATCAGGGACAACGTGTTGGTATTGATGACCATCGACATGGTACGACTCCTATTCTTTTACAGTGAGTTGTGCAATCCGGCTGTTGCCGCAACGTTGGCTGCCTGGCAATGCAGGGCGAGAAGTGCCACCGTTGTTTGGGTTATCGGTTGGGGCCGGGAAAGATTTAGAGTGACTTTTGCGATGGGCTCAAACTGTCCTGCATATTTGGCGGTGCTATTAGTAAACAGCATGGCGGGCGCGCGGAACCGGTCGTCAGCGCCGCTTGCGCGTGCGCGGGACGTACGGGCTGACGAACTCCGGCGAGCTCTCCGCGCCCGGCACGCTGGCCTGGGCTTCGGGCGCATGGGCCGGCGTGATGACGGCGATGGCGTGCTTGTAGACGACCTGGGGCAGCGGATCGCCGGCGTCCTCCGCGAGCAATACCATATAGTTGTCCGCGGCCACGATCACGCCATGCAGGCGGGTACCGCTGGACAGGTGCACGACCACGGGCTTCCGGCTCGCGCTATGGGTGGACAACTGCTGGTGCTGCAGTCTGCGGCTAGGGCGGTCCACCCTGATTTCCTTCTTGTTCACAACTTCTCCGGAAGAGCCCGCGCGGGTTCTGTCGGCTGGCAGGGATTCGATGGCCAGGCCTGGGCAACTGGGGTGTGACGCACTGCGGAGCGCGGACTGCGGCCTGGCCTTGGCGGAACCGGGAATGAAACATCCGCTCCCGGGACCGGCCAGGGGGCTGGCGGCACGGAGCGCGGCCAGCCGCGGCTGGTACGCGGGAGACGGGTCCGATGATACCGCCCCGCCACCGGTGGCGAGTGCCGCCGCCGGAAGAGAAGGGGAAGACTTCAGGCGCGAGGGTAACAAAATTTTACAAATGTGGACGGTTGGGAGAGCGCACCTGGCCTAGAGGTAAACCTCTAAAAAATCGATTGCATCACAGTGGCCGAATGTGGATTCATGCACACTTGTGTGGCAAATCCCAATGCTGTCCGACCGCAGCCCCAAGGTGCAACATGAGGTCTGCGGGCTGCCGCGCAGCCCTGGCTTGTTCCGGCCGAGGTTCCTCGCGCCGCCCCGATACCATCGATATGGCGGGGCCGGCACTTTTATATCAGAGGTTTCCCTGATAGAAATTGGATTTACACCTCATGTAAGCAGGTTTATATTCGCTATTGGACCTTTCGGTTCCTAGCAGTCCTGGAAAGCCTACGAGCACCCCGCGCGTGGGCTTCTTTTTTTGCGCGCCCGCCTGGGTGCCACCGGATGTCGCCGGCAGCGGCCGGCGGCGGCGCCCCCCGCGTGCGTGCCGTCATTAGACGACAGGACGCCCGCTGTCAATTCCCCGAATTGCCCCGCTTTTTCCCTGCATATCTCCGCTAACCGGCGCGTTTTTGCCTTATTTCAACAAACCGCGGAAATATCCTCAAGCTTGCCCGGTGCGTGCCGTTAAGGCTGCGATGCGGCGTTGGTCCGGAGGTTCGTCCGGCACCAGGGTGCCGCCCGCGATGAAAAAGCAAAAAAGGAGCCGGGAAATGCGTTGGTTGCGAAACTTTGGCATTGGGGCGCGCCTGACCGTGGCGTTTTCGGTCGTGGCGCTGCTGCTGGTTGCGGTGGCCGTGCTGGGGGCGATGTCCCTGCGCACCATGAACGAATCGATGCGCCTGACGGTGGAAGGGCGGATGTTCCGCGTGATGGAGATCGAGCGCGTCAAGCAGGACGCGCTGTGGGTCGGCATCCTGGCGCGCGATGCCACCCTCAACGAGGACCCGGTCGCGGTGCGGCGCAACGCCGAGAAGATCGGCGCGCTGCGCGAGGACATGAGCACCGCGCTGGATGCGCTCGGCAAGTGGATGGCCAAGGCTTCCTCGCCGGCGGCGCAGGAAAACTACACGCGCCTGATCGAGGCGCGCGACGTCTACAACGGCCAGCTCGACACGGTGCTGCGCCAGCTGCAGAACGGCGAGTTCGACGGCGCCCGCAGCGCGATGGTAGCCACGCTGCCGGCGGCCCAGGCGCCTTATTTCGACAAGCTGACCGAGCTGGCCGAAACCGGGCGCAAGGTGGCCGTGGCCTCGGTGGACGAAGCCAACGCCAGCTACGAGATGGCGCGCAACCTGCTGGTGGGGCTGGCCGCGGTCGCGGTGGCGCTGGCGGCGGCGCTGGGCCTCGGCATCACGCGCTCGATTACCGGCCCGGCGCGCCAGGCGCTCGACGCCGCCCAGGCGCTCGCGCAGGGCAACCTGACCTACGCCATCAAGACGCGCAGCAACGATGAAATGGGCCGCATGCTGGGCGCGCTGGAGCGGGCCTTCGGCCAGCTCGCGGCGCTCGTGCACGGCATCCAGGGCGCGTCGCGCTCGATCGACGGCGCCACCCGCGAGATCGCCAGCGGCAACACCAACCTGTCCCAGCGCACCGAGGAACAGGCCGCGTCGCTCGAACAGACCGCGGCTTCGATGGAGCAGCTTACCTCCACGGTCCGGCAGAACGCGGTCAATGCGCGCCACGCCAACGAACTCGCGGTGAGCGCCTCGGGCGTGGCCACCGAGGGCGGGCGCGCGGTGCGCGGCGTGGTCGAGACCATGCAGAACATCTCGCAGTCGTCGGCCAAGGTGGCCGAGATCGTCGGCGTGATCGAGGGCATCGCCTTCCAGACCAACATCCTGGCGCTCAACGCGGCGGTGGAAGCCGCCCGCGCCGGCGAGCAGGGCCGCGGCTTCAGCGTGGTGGCGGCCGAGGTGCGCAGCCTGGCGCAGCGCTCGGCGTCGGCGGCCAAGGAAATCGGCCAGCTCATCAACGGCTCGGTGGGGCAGGTGGCGCATGGAGCGAAACAGGTCGAGGACGCCGGCCGCACGATGGACGACATCGTCGGCGCGGTCAAGCGCGTGACCGACATCATGGGCGAGATCGCCGCGGCGAGCGAAGAACAGTCCTCCGGCATCGAGCAGGTCAACCGCGCCATCACCCAGATGGAAAGCGTGACGCAGCAGAACGCGGCGCTGGTGGAAGAAGCCGCCGCCGCGGCCGAGAGCCTGCAGCAGCAGGCCGCCGGCCTGGTGAGCGAGGTGTCGCGCTTCCAGGTGACGCAGGAGCAGACCGGCGCGGCGCGTCCGGCGCCGGCGCGCGCGCCGGTTG
>NZ_AQPL01000420.1:0-9185 GCF_000395345.1 Cupriavidus sp. WS
TGGTCAACATGAACGGCAACAACACCGCCTTCGCCGACGGCATCCGCTCGCACGTCGACAGCACCCAGAACGCCGCCAACAACATCTACCGCTGAACGGCGCCGCGCGGCGGGCCGGGGACACGCCCCGCCGCCGCGCCACCGGACACCACCACCATCAAGGAGCAAACATCATGTCATCCATCATCGTGCGCGACCTCGCGCTGACCCAGGATCTCGACGGCAAGTCCCTGGCCAGGGTGCGCGGCGGCGCCAACAACTGGCTGCAAGGACTGGGCCCGGTGGCCAACGTCAATGTCAACGTCAGCCAGAACATCGCCCAGCTGCAGAGCATCAACGTCAACACGCTCAACAACGTCGGCGTGATCGGCTCCGGCCTCGGACTGGCGATCAACGTCAATCCGGCGCAATGGGCGGCCACGCACGCCGCGGTCTGAGCGGCACACCAGCGGTCCCGGAGCATAGGCCCGTGACCTATACTGACCAGGGCGGCGCCGCGGCCACGCGGCCGCCCGTCAGGCGCATGCAGGAGGAAGTCATGGCCGTTATCGTCATCAAGGATTTGCCGGACAGCGTGGATCTCGACAGGGAAGCCATGACGGCGATCACCGGCGGCGCGAGGACCGGCGCCCGCCATGCATGGCCGTTGCGCAGGGCCGTCGCGGGCCTGCGCATCATCAGCTATCCGGAGGGCTTTCCAGGCCAGCCGCCGGCAGGCACGCGCGAGCGGCCGGCCGGGGACCTCAAGCGCGGGAAATAGAACCACAAGCACCACGACACGCGCGCGGCAGCGATAACCTGCCCTCCCGCCCGCTGCCCTTGCGACAGCGGGCGTCAACGTTTGCGCGCGATGCTCAGCGCGGCGCGTTGCGCTCGATCCAGCCGGCGAAGGTGTTCAGGTACTTGTCGAGAAAACCGCGCGTGGACTCGCTGGCGATGCCGCCGTGCTCGTCGAACAGCTTGTCGACGCCGCTGAGATAGGCCTCGGGCTGCTGCAGCACCGGGATGTTGAGGAACACCAGCGACTGGCGCAGGTGGTGGTTGGCGCCGAAGCCGCCAATCGCGCCCGGCGATGCGCTGATCACGCCACCCGGCTTGCCGTCCCACGCGCTCTGCCCGTAGGGGCGCGAGCCCACGTCGATGGCGTTCTTGAGCGCGGCCGGCACCGAGCGGTTGTATTCGGGCGTCACGAACAGCACCGCGTCGGCGCGGCGGATGCGGTCGCGGAACGCGACCCACGGCGCGGGCGGGCTGTCGTCTTCGTCCTGGTTGTACAGCGGCAGCTGGCCGATCTCCACGATCTCCAGCTTGAGGCCGGCGGGAGCCCGCGCGGCCAGCGCAAGCGCGAGCTTGCGGTTGAAGGATTCCTTGCGCAGGCTGCCTACCAGTACGGCTACGTCACGGGGATGGCTCATCGCGATTCCTTTCACGTTCACTGCAGGATGGATGTCGGAGTGATGCGGACCGGCCGCGGCCGGTCCAGCCGTCACTTTAATCCAATTGCGTGAAAGAAAACCGCAGGCACCGGGCGGAAACAGGCCCGCCCCATCCGGCCTACAGCGCCGCGAGCGGATGCTCGCCGTGCGCCCACGGGCTGTCGAAGAAGGCGCGCACGCGCTCGCGCGACACCTCGTCCAGGCGCGGCGGCTGCCACTTCGGCGCGTGGTCCTTGTCGACCGCCAGCGCGCGGATGCCTTCCACGCCGTCGCCGTGGCGGAACACGTAGTACATCATGTCGAGTTCCATGCGCAGCTCGTCCTCGAGCGTCATGGTGCGCGCGCGGCGGATCTGCTCGAGCGTGACGTTGAGCATCAGCGGCGAGCGCCCGCGCAGCATGGCGGCGGTCTGCGCGGCCCAATCGGTGCCGGCGTCGCTGACCGCGGCCACGATGTCGGTCACGGTGGCGCCGGCGAACAGGCGGTCGATGTCGCCCCGCAGCGCGGCCAGCTGGCTTTGCGCGGGCACGCAGGCGCCGCGGTGCGCGGCGGTGGCGGCGTCGATGCAGGCCAGCACCGCGTCGCCGTCGGCGAACGCGCGCGAGCGCAGCGTGTCGACCAGTTCGGCCATCGCGTTGCCGGGCAGGTAGGCGTCGGCCAGGCCGGCGTGCAGCGCGTCGGCGGCATGGATCACGGCGCCGGTCAGGCCCAGGTACTCGCCCAGGCGGCCCGGCGTGCGCGACAGGAACCAGCCGCCGCCCACGTCGGGGAACAGGCCGATATTGGTTTCCGGCATGGCCATCCTGGTGCGGTCCGTCACCAGGCGGCGGCGCGCGCCCTGCGAGATGCCCATGCCGCCGCCCATCACCACGCCGTCCATCAGTGCGATGTAGGGCTTGGCGTAGCGGTGGATCAGGTGGTTGAGCGCGTATTCCTCGACGAAGAACTGGTCGAGCGTGGCGAGGTCGCCGGCCAGCGCGGCCTGGTGGAAGAAGCGGATGTCGCCGCCCGCGCAGAAGGCCTTGCCGCCGGCGCCGGCGACCACCACGGCCGCGACTTCGGGCGCCGCGGCCCAGTCGTTGAGCGTCTCGGCGATGGCGCGAATCATCTCGAGCGAGAGCGCGTTGAGCGCCTGCGGGCGGTTCAGCGTGAGGTAGCCGATACCGCCGTGGATCTCGCTGGTGACCAGGTCTGTCATTGTCTCTTTCTCCTCGGAAGCAGCCCTCGACTTTACACCAGCGGGACCGCGCGGCGGGCACCGCGGCGGCATGGCGCGGGCCGGCGCGCGTCTAGAGGGCGGCCTCCAGGCATGAACGCCGGAAACCGGCAACACTTGGCGCCATGACACAGTCGACCCTCGATCCCGGCCTGATCCTGCTGGCGTTCGCGCCGGTGTTCCTGCTCACCATCGGCGCGGAGGCGTGGTACTGGGCGCGCCGCGACCCGGGCGTGTACAGCCTGCGCGATTCGGCCTCGAACGCCGCGCTGGCGCTGATGCACCAGGCCTCGGACGCCTTCTTCCTGTGGCTGATGGTGCGCACCGTCTACGACTGGTGCTACCGGCACGGCTGGCAGGCGGTGCCGCAGGCGTGGTGGTCGTTCCTGCTCCTGCTGCTGTTGCAGGACTTCCTCTATTACTGGTTCCACCGCGCCAGCCACCGCGTGCGCTGGCTGTGGGCCTCGCACGTCACGCACCATTCGTCGGAGGGCATGAATTTCTCGACGGCGTTCCGCCAGAGCCTGACCTATCCGCTCTCGGGCATGTGGCTGTTCTGGATCCCGCTGGCGCTGGCCGGCTTCACGCCGGACTGGGTGATCCTCGCGGTCGGCCTGAACCTGGCGTTCCAGTTCTTCGTGCATACGCGCCTGGGCAGGCGCTGGCGCCGCGTGGAATGGCTGTTCAACACGCCTTCGGTCCACCGCGTGCACCACGCCCGCAACCCGCGCTACATCGACCGCAACTACGCCGGCGTGCTGACCGTGTGGGACCGCCTGTTCGGCTCGTTCGTGCCGGAGCAGGAGGCGCCCGAGTACGGCATCACGCGCCGCATCGACAGCCACAACCCGCTCACCCTCACCTTCCACGAATGGCGCGACATGTTCGCCGACGCGTGGCGCCACCGTGACCCGCGCCACCTGTGGATGCCGCCGGAATGGCGCAGCCCGCGCGCGGCGCCGGCGGCGGAGCGGATGCCGGACGCCTGACGGCGCCGCCGTGGCCCGGACGACAAAAAACCGCGCACGGGGCGCGGTTTTTCGTTGCTGCCGGACTGCGGCGAAAGACGCTTACGCGTTTTCGCGCGAAGCGCGCTTGCGCTCGTGTTCCTTCAGGTGGCGCTTGCGCAGGCGGATGCTCTTCGGCGTGATTTCCACCAGTTCGTCGTCGGCGATGAATTCCACCGCGTATTCGAGCGACATCTGGATCGGCGGCACCAGGCGCACGGCTTCGTCGGTGCCCGAGGCGCGCACGTTGGTGAGCTGCTTGCCCTTGATCGGGTTGACCACGAGATCGTTGTCGCGGCTGTGGATGCCGATGATCATGCCTTCGTACAGCGCATCGCCCGGCTTGACGAACATGCGGCCGCGGTCCTGCAGCTTCCACAGCGCGTAGGCCACGGCGTCGCCGTCGTCCTGCGAGATCAGCACGCCGTTGTGGCGCTCGCCCAGGCCGCCTTCGCGCAGCGGCGCGTAGTCGTCGAAGATGTGGCTGATCAGGCCGGTGCCGCGCGTCATGGTCAGGAACTCGCCCTGGAAGCCGATCAGGCCACGCGCCGGAACGCGGTATTCCAGGCGGGTGCGGCCCTTGCCGTCGGACGCCATGTCGAGCAGTTCGCCCTTGCGGCGGCCCAGCTCTTCCATCACGCCGCCCTGGTGGCCGTCTTCGACGTCCACGGTCAGCAGCTCGAACGGCTCGTGCTTGACGCCGTCGATTTCCTTGAACACCACGCGCGGGCGCGACACGGCCAGCTCGTAGCCTTCGCGGCGCATGTTTTCCAGCAGGATGGTCAGGTGCAGCTCGCCGCGGCCCGACACTTCGAAGATGGTGTCGTCGCCGGTCTCGGCCACGCGCAGCGCCACGTTCGACTTCAGTTCGCGGTCCAGGCGCTCGCGCAGCTGGCGGCTGGTCACGAACTTGCCTTCGCGGCCGGCCAGCGGCGAGGTGTTGACGCAGAAGTTCATCGTCAGCGTGGGCTCGTCCACCTTGAGCATCGGCAGCGCGTCCTGGGCGTCCGGCGCACACACGGTGCAGCCGATGCCCAGCTCCTCGATGCCGTTGATCAGCACGATGTCGCCAGCTTCGGCTTCGGGCACGATCTCGCGCTCGAGGCCCTGGAACTTCAGCACCTGGTTGATGCGGCCCTTGATCGGATTGCCTTCGGGGCCGAACTTGACCACCACGTCCTGCAGCGGGCGCGCGCGGCCGCGCGAAATGCGGCCGACGCCGATCTTGCCGACGTAGCTGGAGTAGTCCAGCGAGATGATCTGCAGTTGCAGCGGGCCGTCGGGGTTGTCGTCGCGCACCGGCACCTTGGCCAGCACGGTCTCGAACAGCGGCTTCATGTCGCCTTCGCGCACGTCGTCGGTCAGGCCGGCGTAGCCGTTCAGGCCGGAGGCGTAGATCACCGGGAAGTCGAGCTGCTCGTCGGTGGCGCCGAGCTTGTCGAACAGGTCGAAGGTCTGGTTGATCACCCATTCCGGACGCGCGCCGGGGCGGTCCACCTTGTTGATCACCACGATCGGCTTCAGGCCCAGCGCCAGCGCCTTGCGCGTGACGAAGCGGGTCTGCGGCATCGGGCCTTCGACGGCGTCGACCAGCAGCAGCACGCCGTCGACCATCGACAGCACGCGCTCCACTTCACCGCCGAAGTCGGCGTGGCCCGGGGTATCGACGATGTTGATGTGGGTACCGTTGTATTCGACAGCGCAATTCTTCGCCAGGATGGTGATCCCGCGTTCCTTTTCGATGTCGTTCGAATCCATCACGCGCTCTACCACTTGCTGGTTGTCGCGGAAGGTCCCTGCCTGGCGCAGGAGTTGGTCGACCAGAGTGGTCTTGCCATGATCGACGTGGGCGATGATGGCGATATTGCGGATGGCGCGGGTCATTGCAGCGTCTCGCTTGTGGGGCTGAGCATCAAAAGATAACCCGACATTATAGCATGTTGCGGCGCAAAACCCGAAGCGCGACCGGAAGCGTGGCGACGGGCCGGGAACGGGTGGCCGGCGCGATCGCCTTGCCGATCACAATGATTCAATTATTGCGTATATCGCAATAGCAAGTTGCCGTCCTTGCGGATCTTCATTCGTGAACATATAGTTGCCACGGCAAACATTGCAGCGACAAGCACCTGACAAGCACCTGACAGACATGCCCGAGCAGCCCTCGCCCCAGCCGCACGACCCGTCCGCCTTCGACGACACCCATCCTTTCGACCCGGCCCAGTACCGCATGGGCGAAAGCGTGGGCTACCTGATGGCGCGCGCCAAGAACCTGCTGTCGCACGAGGTGGAGCTGGAGGTCAACGACCTGGACATCACCCATGCCCAGGCCACCTGCCTGATGATGCTGGCCGCGGGGCGCGGCAACACCGTGACCGACCTGGGCCGCGAGCTCAATACCGACATGGGCTCGGTCACGCGCCTGCTCGGCCGCATGGAAAAGCGCGGCCTGATCGAGCGCCAGCGCAGCGACGCGGACCGCCGCGTGGTGGACGTGTCGATCACCGCCGCCGGCCGCACGCTGCTCGAGGCGCTGCCGCGCATCTACTGCCGCGTGCTGAACCGGCATTTCCGCGGCTTCTCCGAGGCCGAGCTGCAGACGTTCCGCTCGATGCTGCACCGGATCATCGGCAACAACAGCGGATAGGCGCGACACCGGCCGGCAAGCCGGATCGATTGACGTTCTTCACCGATGACAAAAGCAACATTGACGCTCTCGCGCAGGGCACCGAGATGAACCAAGCTCCCAATTCCCAATCCGCACTGTCGCCGCGCGCCGGCGCGGCCGGCCGCCGTGCCGCCACGCTGGCGCTGAGCGCGCTGGCGGCCGCGGTGCTGGCCGGCTGCGCCGCCTTCGGCAACTCGCACAGCACGCAGACGGTGACCGACCCGGCCGCCCTGGCCAGCGCCAGGACCCTGCCCGGCGAGCATGGCCAGTGGCCCTCGCTCGACTGGGTCGACCAGTTCAACGACCCGCAGCTGCGCCGCCTCGTCGACGAGGCGGTCAAGGACAGCCCCGACCTGCAGGCCGCGTTCGCGCGCGTGGAAGCCTCGCGCGCGATGGCCGACATCACGCGCAGCGCGCTCTACCCGAGCGTGGACTTCGAGGGCAGCCTGGTGCGCCAGCGCTTTTCCTCGACCGACCTGTTCGCGGGCACGCCGCTGGCCGGCTCCTGGCAGAACCAGTCGCGCCTGCAGGCCGGCCTGTCGTACGACTTCGACTTCTGGGGCAAGAACCGCGCCGCGCTCGAGGCCGCGCTGTCCGACGACCGCGCAATGGAGGCCGAGAGCCAGGCCTCGCGCCTGATCCTGACCACCGCCGTGGCGCGCACCTACGCCCGCCTGGCCGCGCTGTACGCGCAGCGCGACGTGGCCGAGCGCGCCATCGCCCAGCGCCGCGACCTGACCCAGTTGTCCAGCGACCGCCTGCGCGCGGGGCTCGACACGCAGGTGGAAACCACCCAGGCACGCGGCACCGTGGCTTCGGCGCAGACCGACCTGCTGCGCGTGGACGAAGACATCCTGCTGGCGCGCAACCAGATCGCCGCGCTGCTGGGCAAGGGGCCGGACCGCGGCCAGGAAATCCAGCGCCCGACCGTGCTCGCGCACGATACGCCGCAGTTGCCCGACAACCTCACCATCGAGCTGCTCGGCCGCCGCCCCGACCTGGTGGCGGCGCGCTGGCGCGTGGAGGCTTCCGGCAAGGACATCGCGGTGGCCAAGGCCGAGTTCCTGCCCGCGATCAGCCTGACGGCCTTCGCCGGCGTGGCCTCGCTGGACACCTCCAACCTGCTGATGGGCATCAGCCGCACGTTCGGCGTCGGCCCGGCCGTGACCCTGCCGATCTTCGAGGGCGGCAAGCTGCGCGCCAACCTGCGCGGCAAGTATGCGCAGTACGACCTCGCCGTGGCCAACTACAACCAGGCACTGGTCGACGCCTTGCGCGAGACCGCCGACACCGTGACCAGCATCCGCAGCGTGGACACGCAGATCACCGCGCAGCGCGAGGCGCTGGCGCTGGCCGAGCGCGCCTACTCGCTCGCCACCATCCGCTACAAGGCCGGCCTCGGCACGCAGCTCACGGTGCTCAATGCCGAGAGCAACGTGCTGCAGCAGCGCCGCCTCGCCACCGACCTGCAGGCCCGCCGGCTGGACCTGCAGATGGGCCTGATGAAGGCGCTCGGCGGCGGCTACCAGGAACCGGCCGGCGGCATGGCGGGGGAAAAGCCCGGCGGCGCGCAGGGCTGAGAGCGCCACGCACCAACGAGGCGGACGGCCGCGGCCGCCGCACAGCACCGAGACAGCATTCTTAAGACACCATCATGAGCGACAACAAGCAAGCGTCCCAGACCGCCGCCGCGCCCGCGCCCGCGGCCTCCGCCAACAACAACGGCAAGCGCAAGCGCCTGCTGCTTTCCCTGACCGCCGCGGTGGTGGTGGCGGGCGTGGCCTACGGCATCTACTGGGGCCTGTACGCGCGCCACTTCGAGAACACCGACGACGCCTACGTCGCCGGCAACGTGGTGCAGGTCACGCCGCTGGTCAGCGGCACCGTGATCTCGATCGCGGCCGACGACACCCAGCTGGTCACGGCCGGCCAGCCGCTGATCCAGCTCGACCGCGCCGACTCGCAGGTCAACCTGGAACAGGCCGAGGCGCAACTCGCGCAAGCCGTGCGCGAAGTGCGCACGCTCTACGTCAACAACGGCTCGCTGGCCGCCAACGTGGCGATGCGCGAGGCCGACGTGGCCCGGGCGCGCGAAGACCTCCGGCGCCGCCAGGCCATCGCCGGCTCCGGCGCGGTCTCGGGCGAGGAAATCTCGCACGCGCAGACCGCGCTGCAGGCGGCGCTGTCGGCGCTCTCCTCCACGCGCGAGCAGCTCGCCTCCAACAAGGTGCTGACCGACCAGACCACGGTGGAGAAGCATCCCAACGTGCAGCGCGCCGCCGCCAACCTGCGCTCGGCCTATCTCGCCTTCGCGCGCTCCACACTGCCGGCGCCAGTGACCGGCTACGTGGCCAAGCGCTCGGTGCAGGTCGGCCAGCGCGTGGCGCCGGGCACGCCGCTGATGGCAGTGGTGCCGCTGGAGCAGGTGTGGGTCGACGCCAACTTCAAGGAAGTGCAGATCACGCATATGCGCGTGGGCCAGCCGGTCAGGCTCGAAGCCGACGTGTACGGCTCCAAGGTGGCCTACGACGGCAAGGTGGAAGGGTTCTCGGCCGGCACCGGCTCGGCCTTCTCGCTGCTGCCGGCGCAGAACGCCACCGGCAACTGGATCAAGGTGGTGCAGCGCCTGCCGGTGCGCATCGCGCTGGACCCGCGGCAGCTCAAGGACCATCCGCTGCGCGTGGGGCTGTCGATGAACGTGACGGTCGACGTGCGCAAGGAGGAAGGCGCCTCGATGACCCAGACCACGGCATCGCGCCCGATGCAGACCGACGTCTATGACAAGGTCGCGCAGGACGCCGACGCGCTGATCGCCCGCATCATCTCGCTGAACAACGGCGGGCGCCAGGCTGCCGAGCCGAT
>NZ_AQPL01000421.1:0-11079 GCF_000395345.1 Cupriavidus sp. WS
GAGCCGATGGCCGCCCCGATGGCAGCTCCGATGGCGGCGCCGGTCGCGGCACCGGCGGCGAAACCGGCCAACACCTGAACATGGCGACCTCCCTTCCCGCGCGCGACGGCGCCGCGCCCGCCCCGCGCGCGCCGGCACCCCGCTCCGCCCTGCCGGTGCCGCTGAGCGGCGGCAAGCTGGTGGTCGGCACCATCGCGCTGTCGCTGGCCACGTTCATGAACGTGCTGGACTCGTCCATCGCCAACGTGTCGATCCCGGCCATCTCGGGCGACCTGGGCGTGGCGCCCAACCAGGGCACCTGGGTGATCACCTCGTTCGCGGTGGCCAACGCCATCTCGGTGCCGCTCACCGGCTGGATGACCACACGCTTCGGCGCGGTGCGGCTGTTCGTCACCTCGATCCTGCTGTTCGTGCTGTCGTCGTGGCTGTGCGGCGTGGCGCCCAACCTGGAGGTGCTGCTGGCCGCGCGCGTGCTGCAGGGCGCGGTGGCCGGGCCGATGATCCCGCTGTCGCAGGCGCTGCTGCTGTCGAGCTACCCGCCGCAGAAAAGCACGATGGCGCTGGCGCTGTGGGGCATGACCACGCTGGTGGCGCCCATCATGGGCCCGCTGCTGGGCGGCTGGATCTCGGACAACATGACGTGGCCGTGGATCTTCTACATCAACATCCCGGTCGGGCTCGGCGCGGCCTATGCCACCTGGGCGATCTACCGCGAGCGCGAGACGCCCACCCGGATCCTGCCGATCGACCGCATCGGGCTGGCGCTGCTGGTGATCTGGGTCGGCTCGATGCAGCTGATGCTCGACAAGGGCAAGGAGCTGGACTGGTTCCACTCCACCGCGATCGTGGTGCTGGCCGTGGTGGCGGTGGTCGGGTTCCTGTTCTTCGTGGTGTGGGAGAACTACGAGAAGCACCCCGTGGTGGACATCCACCTGTTCAGGGGGCGCAACTTCAGCGCCGGCGTGGTGGCCATCTCGGTGGCCTACGGGCTGTTCTTCGGCAACCTGGTGATCCTGCCGCTGTGGCTGCAGACCATCGTCGGCTACACCGCGACCGATGCCGGCATCGTGATGGCGCCGGTGGGCATCTTCGCCATCCTGCTGTCGCCGCTGATCGGCAAGAACCTGCCGCGGATGGACGCGCGCTGGGTCGCCACGCTGGCCTTCGTCACCTTCGGCGTGGTCAGCCTGATGCGCTCGGGCTTCACGCTGCAGGTGGACAGCCGCACGCTGATGATCCCCACGCTGATCCAGGGCGCGGCGATGGCGATGTTCTTCATCCCGCTGACCTCGATCATCCTGTCGGGCCAGCCGCCGGAGAAGATGCCGTCGGCCTCGGGCGTGTCGAACTTCGTGCGGATCACCTTCGGCGCGATCGGCGCCTCGATCTCGACCACCGTGTGGGACAACCGCTCGGCGCTGCATCACGCGCAGCTGGTGGAGCAGGTCAACCCGTTCAACCCGGTCTATGTCGACCAGATCAACCACCTGATGCAGATGGGCATGACGCGCGCGCAGGCCGACGGCTTCATCGAGCGCGGCATCTCGCAGCAGGCGGCCATGCTCGGCGCCAACGACATCTTCTGGATCTCGGGGGTGCTGTTCTTCGTGCTGATCGTCTTCGTCTGGCTGACCAAGCCGAAGAAAGGCGGCGACATGGATGCGTCGGCGGCCGGGGCGCATTAGCGTCGTTCCAAGAAGGTCCTGGCGCCGTTGCGCGGCACGGCAAGTACCAGTTTCCTCTCGCGCGAACCGCGAGGCCGAAACATCACGGTCAATGCCGTGGCGCCCGGCCCCACCGCGACCGAGTTGTTCTCAGTGGCCGCGCCGGCGGCAAGGCCAGTCACGACCATTCGTCGAGACATGGATACGTCTTCATTCATAGCGTTTCCCGGTAGTTTGCCGGCCGTAGTCGGCCGTGATTGATCATCTGGTGCCGGCATCCCGCGACGCCTTCCGTCCTTCTTCGTCTAGAGCGAGGAAATCTTCATCCGAAAGCGCTATCGCCGCGGCGGCAACGTTTTGCGCTAGATGCGTGACCTTCGACGTACCCGGGATCGGCAGCATGTTCTGGCTTCGCTTCAAGAGCCAAGCAAGCGCAAGTTGCCCGGGTGTAGCGCGGTACCGCCGAGCCAGGTTCTCGAGCAAGGAGCCTGGCTTGGCGAGATCACCTGCGGCCAGCGGAAACCAAGGAATAAAGCCGATACCGAGGGAGGAGCAGTAATCAAGCACTTGCTCGCTGAAATGTGCCGGACTGTTCGGCACCCAAGGACGAACTAGCCATTCTCTTACTCCTTATCTAAAATGTCTCCGCGGCGCTGATTGCGCGCTGCGGAGTATTCATTGGGGTCAAGGCAGCAGCTGTATCTAGCTATGGAATCAGGATTTCCATCTCGGCGCGCCGAATGCCGAGGCAACTTCTTAGCAACGGTCTGAGTCCAGAATTCACCAGTCGAAGCTGATCGCAATTTTTCCGAAGTGGCCGCCTTGCGCCATCAGCTCGTAAGCCTTCTTCAAGTCATCAAGGCCGAAAGTGCGGTCGATGACCGGCTCGATGCGATGCGCGGCCATCGCCGCCACCGCTCCCGCCAGGTCTGCCACCGAGCCGCCGTTGCTGCCTTGTACGCGCACCTCCCTGAAGATGACCGACAGCAGATCCAGCGGCGTGGCACCGCCGCCGAGGAAACCGATGGCGGCCACGGTGCCGCCGTGACGTGCAGCGGCCACGGAGCGGTTGAAGCCTTCGCCGCCGACCGGGTCGATGACCAGATCGGCACCGACGCCACCCGTGCGTTCCAGAACGGAAGCATCCCAGTTGGCATCCTGGCGATAGTTGATGACCTCATCGGCGCCCAAGGCGCGAGCGCGGGCCAGCTTCTCGTCGGACGAGGAGGTGATGATGACCCGCGCCCCGTGCGCCTTGGCCAGTTGCAGCGCAAAGATCGACACCCCGCCCGTGCCCAGCAGCGCGACGGTGGATGCCGGGCCGATCTGCGCCGATTCCAGCGCACGCCATGCCGTCATCGCCGCGATGGGGAGCGTGCCTGCGGCTTCCCAGCTCAAATAGTCCGGCAGCTTGACGACGCCGGCCGCATCGAGTTCGGCGATTTCGACCAGCGAGCCGGGCAGCGTCGCACCACGCATCGGATTGGCCAGTTCCGCGCTAGGCCGGCCAGCGATCCAGTGCGCCTTGACGTGGATGGCGACGCGATCGCCAACGGCAACTTGCCAGACATCTTCACCGACAGCGATGACCTCCCCCGCACCGTCGGACAGGGGAATGTTGGGATACAAGGCACCGGGGTAATGGCCGGAAGCCACGGCGAGATCGGCGAAGTTGACGCTGCCAGCCTTCATGCGAACAAGGATGCGTCCCTTGCCAGGTTGAGTGGGTTCGGGCAGCTCTACCCGCCGGAATGCATCGAACGAAGGTGCGGTGATTTGAATGGATTGCACGAGTCTTCCTCGTAAAGGTATGTCACTTTAAATCGCGGCGTTTTTATGTAGAATACGGAGACGACGCATTTCATACCTGCGAAAAATGCAGCAATCTCTATTCTCCGATCTGAACGAGCTAGCGGCTTTCGTAGCTCTGGCCGATACAGGATCGTTCGCTGCGGCTGGCAGGCAGCTCGGACGGGATCCCACTGCGGTTTCTCGCCGCTTGAGTGCGATGGAAGCGCGCCTGGGTGTCCGGCTGGCCGAACGAAGCACGCGCAAGGTGGCTCTCACCGAGGCCGGTCGAACCTATCTCGACCGGATTCGGCCATTGCTGCACGACCTGCAGGCGGCCGGACACGAAGCAGTCGCGTTCGCTGATGGCGAGGCGCGCGGCCATCTGCGCATCACCTTGCCGGGCAACTTCGGTCGCATGTGGTTGACACCGCTGATCGTGGAGTTCCTGCGTAAGCATCCGCGCGTCACCATCGAGGCGGACACCAGCAATCGCTTCGTTGACCTGATCGGGGAACGCTTCGACCTCGCCATCCGCTTGGGTGAGCTTCCCGACTCGCGCTTGGTCGCCCGCAAGGTTGCAGAGCGTCGTCGGATGATCTGCGCATCCCCGGATTTCATCGCCCGGCATCCGGCTATTCAGACGCCGCAAGACCTAGCCAACTATCCATGCCTTTGTTTCACCGGCCGACACGATCCCTACCGATGGAATTTCACCAAGCCCAGCGGAGGGACACTCGGCGTCACCGTGTCTGGCCCCCTGGCGTCGGATGACGCCGAACTGTTGATCGAAGCGGCTGTCAGCGGGCTAGGCATCCTGTACACGTCGGACTGGTATGCCTGCCGCGATCTGGCCGCGGGCAAGCTGGTCGAAGTCCTTCCTGACTGGGCACTGCTCGATCGCGGCGCCGTCTATGTGGTCACACCGGCAGCGGCCGGCACTCCATCCAAGACTCGCGCCTTTTCCAACTGGATCACCGAAAAGCTGGCGGCTCCCCCCTGGGTTGTGCAACGAACGGCCACTTCCACGCAGACAGTAAAGCGGGCTAGCCGTTGAGGCGCAACTCCACGCTGCCGTCCCATATCCCACGACACACCGCCGCCGCGCACTGTCCAGGCCAGCGCAGCGAGGCCGATGGCGGCAAAGCCCGCCAGCACGATGCGAGCGCGCACGCTTTCGCATAACCTGCCGCGGCAAACTGGGGCGTGGCGCCACAAGCCTCGCCCATTGCGGCGGGGTGCCATCAAGATCTTGCCCGCGCTAGCGGGCACTGATCCGAGTCAGCGATGCACACGCATGTATGCCTCGATTGATGCCACCGCAGCACGAACATGCGGTTGCTTTCGCAAATCGCGGTGATAAACGAGGTAGAAAGACTGGGACGGCCCATCCGTATCCGTTTCGACACGGATCAGGCCCGCGCTTCGTGGATCTTTTTCAAGGAATGCCGCAAGACCTACGCCGTAGCGAACGGCTTCTTCGATGGCATCCATTGAACTGGAGCGAAATGCAAATCGCGTCGCGCCCAGCGTCCGCATCCATTGCTCGTGCGGCAGCTCCTTCCATCGTTCATCAAGTCCGACGAATGAATGCGCCGCGGCCTCGCCCTTACTGAGCCGCCGCGTTGGAAGATGGCGTCGAACATAGTCCGCAGATGCGAACAGCGCGAACCGAAACGTCGCCAAGTGTTTTTCGACGAGCACATTGGAAGTGGAGCGCGCCAGACGAACGGCAATGTCCGCCTCACGCGCGGCCACATCCACCATCCGATTCTCTCCTACCAGCTCAAGATCAACGTCGGGGTACTCTTGGCAGAACGCGAGCAGCGATCGGGTCAGTGTTTGAGCCATTCCATCCGGCACACTGACCCGCAATGTCCCAGCAAGAACGGTTTGATCGCGGCGCAACGCATCCAGACCATGCTCAAGCCCTTCGGCTAGCTGCACCATGCGCAACGCCTCTGGTTTCAACTCAGTGCCCGACTGGCTGCGGTACACCAATTGCCGTCCTACGGCAGCCTCCAGGGCATCCAGACGCCGCGCGGTCGTGGAGGTTGAAAGGCCAAGTGCTTTGCCTGCACCCAGCAAGCTCCTGGCCCGATGCACAGCCAGAAGAATGCGCAGATCATCCCAAGAAAGTTTTTCCATATATGGGAACCAGATTACCGTAATTTTCCGTATCCGGGAATTTCCGTCGCGCCTAAACTGATTCCATGAAAATCATTCTGATTGGAACTGGTCGAATCGGCAGCGCCGTCGCCTTCTGTCTCGCCAAGGCTGGTCACGACATCACCGTCGTGGCACGCGGCGCACGCTTCGACACGTTGAGCCGCGAGGGAGCCATTATTACCGTTGACGGGCAACGCATGCCGGTCAAGGTAGTGCAGACGCTTGATCCAGCCGCCCCCTACGATCTGGCTATCGTCACTGTTCCCGAACACCAAGTCGCGCCCCTATTGCCAGCGTTGTCGGCAAGCAGCGCGAGCACCATCCTTCTAATGTTCAATACGTTTCAAGGAACCGAACCCTATCGAGCAGCCATAGGCATCGAACGCTTCGCATTCGGGTTCCCGAAAATGTCGGCTTTTCTGGTAGACCAACGGCTGCGCTTTCGCGTGGATGGCCCCGGCATGGTGACAACGCTGACGAATCCGGCTCTCGCCACGTTGTTCCGGGAGGCGGGTATGCCAAGCGAAGTTGAAGACGATATGGATGCCTTCCTCCGAAGCCATGTCGCGTTCGTGGTGCCGTCATTCCTCGCCGCTCTGCTCACTTGGAAACGAGCTACTTCCCTCACATGGGCAGAGGCGAGACAGCTTGATGTTGCATGGGTGGAAGGGTTCGAACTGGTTCAAAGCCTGGGCCACGCACTGAAGCCTCATCTGCTCGGGACGCTTGCAGGCCTGCCTTCAATCGTGCGTACGGGCCTGCTATGGATTCTGAGCCGTACGCGCCCCATCAAGGATCTCGGTGAGTTTGGCCCGACGGAAACGCGCGCGCTGATTGATGCGATGGCGGTAGCGGCCTCCGGAAATATTCCTCACTTATTGGCGCTTCGGCCTTAGCTTCCAAAGGGATATCTTGGGTTCGCAAAAGTCCATTGCGCGCGCTGCCGCCGCCTAGTCAAAGGTGGCGACGGGGCGATTTTCTGTGGGCATTGAAACCGGGCGCGGCAGACTTGCTGCGCCCGGTTTCATGTTTGCGTGGTGCGTTTGATAGCGAAAGCCGCGATTGTCAGCTCAATGTTGTCAGCTCAATGCATCCCGATGCCGTCAAGGAACATATCCACCAAGTGCGCGACTCGCGCTTTCCCGGCACGGCCTTGCTCGACGGCAAGGGAGATCGCCGTGACCATGCACAAGAGATCGTCGAGGGAAACATCCTTGCGAACGACTCCCGCTTTCTGCGCGCGCTGGAGCAGCCGCAATCCTTCTTCGCTCCCTGCGTGACAACCGGGAGTGCCACTCTGGAGTACCGCCCCCAGCGACGCCGCCAACCCGCGATAGTGGCTGGCGTGCATCACCAGTTCCCGGACGAAGGCGCGTATGGAGGCCTTCGGTTCGAGCGTGTCGTCCGCGGCCCGGCTCGCCGTAGCGAGCGACAGCAAGCGCTCATCGCTTAATGCAGCAAGCAGGGCCTCGCGCGTCGGAAAGCGGCGATAGAGCGTCCCGATGCCGACCTTGGCGCGCTTGGCGACATCGTCGAGCGAGGCATCGGCGCCACGTTCAAGAAACACCTCTTCCGCCGCTGCAAGGATGCGTTCCCTGTTGCGCGCAGCGTCGGCGCGCAGCGGCGCTTCGTCAGTTGCAGAATGCGCTTTCATCTTCGACCTCATTTACAAAGTGGATGATGCCTCCATATAATAAGTGGAGCAACACTCCACTTATAGATGAGGCACATATGAACAAGCGATTCGAGAACAAGGTTGTGGCGATCACCGGCGGCAGCGAGGGCATCGGCCTGGCGACTGCCAAGCTCTTTGCGGCCGAAGGCGCGCAGGTCTACGTCACCGGACGCAGACAGGATCGACTCGACGAAGCCGTGCGGGAAATCGGCAATGGCGCTATTGGCGTGCAGGGAGACGCCGCGAACCTCGCGGACCTTGATCGACTCTATGAGCGCATCCAACGCGAGCACGGCAAGCTGGATGTCGTTTTTGCCAACGCCGGCATCGCCGAGGGCGAGCCGCGACCGCTGGGCACGATCGCCGCAGAGGACTTCGACCGCCTCTTCGGCCTGAATGTGCGTGGCCTGCTTTTCACTGTGCAGAAGGCCTTGCCACTGCTGACTGCGGGCGGCACAGTAATCCTCAACGGCTCGGTCGCCGGCAGCAAAGGCTTTCCCGACCAGTCGCTCTACAACGCGAGCAAGGCGGCGGTGCGTTCGTTCGCGCGAAGCTGGACGACCGACCTGAAAGAGCGTGGCATCCGCGTGAACGTGGTCTCGCCGGGCGGCACCGAAACACGCCTGATGCGCAGCTACCTCGACACGCGTCCGGGAGTCGAAGACATGTTGAAGCAGATCGTGCCACTCGGCCGCCTGGGGCAGCCGGACGAAGTCGCGCGCGCCGTGCTCTTCCTGGCATCCGGCGAGAGCAGCTACATCGCGGGCGTCGAACTCTTCGTGGACGGTGGCTCACTCGCTGTTTGAGCCTCGCTTCGCCCGAGATTTCCAGCAAGGAGCGCAACGCCACGACCACGGCAGCAGGCGATTCCGGCACGTGACCAGGCAGCGCAACTTGCGATGGAAGAACAGCAGATCGCCCACTTTGTGGGAGAGGAGAGCAAACCGTTGATGACGGAATGAACTTGGTCAGCCAGTTCCCCGCGTTGCGGACCGGCTCAAAGCCTGACCAGCCGTTCCGGCCGCAGCGCCCCTTCGCGCATGCGCGCCACGCCCAGCAGGCGTTGCGGCTCGCCGCCATAGACGCGCGCGAGTTCGCCCTCGGCCAGCGCGGTGCCCGCCGGCAGGTCGCGCTGCGCGATGCGCTGGCCCTGCAGGAAGCGGCCCGCCGCGGCTTCGTCCAGCGTCACCGGCGCGCAGCGCTGCAGCAGCGCGTCGACCGGCGCCAGCATCGCGGGGCGCGCGGCGTCGTCATGGGCGTCGATCTGTTCCAGCGTGACCGCGCCGTCCAGGCTCAGGTCGCCCACGGCCGTGCGGCGCAGGCCGGTGAGGTGCGCGCCGCAGCCCAGCGCTTCGCCGATGTCCTCGGCCAGCGTGCGGATATAGGTGCCCTTGCTGCAGGTCACGCGCATGGTGAAGGTGGGCGCCTGCGGCAGGCCGCAGTCGAGCAACGCGATCTCGTGGATGGTCACGCGGCGCGCGGCGCGCTCCACGGTCTGGCCCGCGCGGGCGTATTCGTAGAGCGGCTTGCCGTCTTTCTTGAGCGCCGAGTGCATCGGCGGCACCTGCTCGATCTCGCCGGTGAAGCGCGCGATGGCCGCGCGCAGCGCGTCGGCGTCGCACGTCACCGCGCGCTCGGCGATCACCTCGCCTTCGGCATCGCCGGTGGCGGTACGGATGCCCAGGCGCACCGCGGCCTCGTAGGTCTTGTCGGCTTCGAGCAGGTCCTGCGAGAACTTGGTGGCCTCGCCGAAGCACAGCGGCAGCAGGCCGGTGGCGAGCGGGTCGAGCGTGCCGGTGTGGCCGGCCTTGAGCGCGCGCAGCATGCGCTTGGCGCGCACCAGCGCGTCGTTGGACGACAGGCCGAGCGGCTTGTCGAGCAGCAGCACGCCGTGCACCTCGCGGCGCGGCTGCCGGGGCGGGCGGTTGGTTTTCGGATCGGTCATGACGGGAGAGCGGGCGGAACGAACGAAGCGGATGAAGCGGATGAAGCGGACGACGCCGGCGCGGACGGAAAAACGGCCCGTTTCAACGGGCCGCCGGTTCAGTCTTCCTTCGCCCGCGTCGAATTGGCTTCGCTGATCAGCTTGGACATCTCGATGGCCTGCTCGACCGAGGTGTCGTGGTGGAAGTGCAGCGTCGGCACGGTGTGGATATGCAGTTGCTTGAACAGCAGCGAATGCAGGTAGCCGGCCTTTTCGTTGAGGATGCCTTCGGCCACCGCGGCATCGGCGCCCAGCACGGTGAAGTACACCTTGGCGTGCGCGTAGTCGGGCGTCATCGTGACCGACTGCAGCGTGACGAGCCCCAGGCGGGGGTCGCGCAGCTCGCGCTGGATCATCGCGGCCAGGTCGCGCTGGATCTGGTCGGAAATCCGGAGATTGCGGGAGGAGATATTGCCTTTCTTGGCCATTCAATAGGGTCTTGTCGAGACGGCCGCGGCGGACCCGCCCGTGAAGGGGGCCCGCCGCGCGCGCGGCGCCTTACAGCGTGCGCGCCACCTCGGTGATTTCATACACTTCGAGCTGGTCGCCTTCCTGAACGTCGTTGAAGTTCTTGATCGACAGGCCGCACTCGAAGCCTTGCTTGACTTCCTTGACGTCGTCCTTGAAGCGCTTGAGCGAATCGAGCTCGCCGGTATGGATGACCACGTTGTTGCGCAGCACCCGCACCAGGGAGGTCCGCTTGACCACGCCGTCGGTGACCATACAGCCGGCCACCGCGCCGATCTTCGGCACGCGGAACACCTGGCGCACCTCGACCGTGCCGAGCGTGACCTCGCGCTTTTCCGGCGCCAGCATGCCCGACATCGCCGCCTTGATCTCGTCCACCGCATCGTAAATGATGTTGTAGTAGCGGATGTCGATGCCGTTGTTCTCGGCCAGCTTGCGCGCGCCGGCGTCGGCACGCACGTTGAAGCCGATGATGACCGCCTTCGAGGCCGTGGCCAGGTTGACGTCCGACTCCGAGATGCCGCCCACGCCGCCGTGCACGATCTGCACGCGCACTTCGTCGGTGGAGAGCTTCTGCAGCGACTGCACCAGCGCTTCCTGCGAACCCTGCACGTCGGCCTTGACGATCAGCGGCAGCGTCTGCACTTCGCCTTCACTCATCTGCTCCAGCATGGTCTCCAGCTTGGCCGCCTGCTGCTTGGCCAGCTTGACGTCGCGGAACTTGCCCTGGCGGAACAGCGCGATTTCGCGCGCCTTGCGCTCGTCGGGCAGCACCAGCACTTCCTCGCCGGCGGCCGGCACTTCGGACAGGCCCTGGATCTCGACCGGAATCGAGGGGCCGGCTTCCTTGGTCGGCTTGCCGGTTTCGTCCAGCATGGCGCGCACGCGGCCGTAGGCGCTGCCGGCCAGCACCACGTCGCCACGCTTGAGCGTGCCGCTGGTGACGAGGATGGTCGCGATCGGGCCCTTGCCCTTGTCGAGCTGGGCTTCCACCACCAGGCCCTTGGCCGGGGCGTCCACCGGCGCCTTCAGTTCCAGCACTTCGGCCTGCAGTAGCACCTGCTCGAGCAGCTCGTCGATGCCGGCGCCGGTCTTGGCGGACACCGGCACGAACGGCGAGTCGCCGCCGTATTCTTCCGGCAGCACCTGCTCGGCCACCAGTTCCTGCTTGACGCGGTCCGGGTTGGCTTCGGGCTTGTCGATCTTGTTGATCGCCACCACGATGGGCACGCCCGCCGCCTTGGCGTGGGCGATGGCTTCCTTGGTCTGCGGCATCACGCCGTCGTCGGCGGCCACCACCAGGATGACGATGTCGGTTGCCTTGGCACCGC
>NZ_AQPL01000422.1:0-5636 GCF_000395345.1 Cupriavidus sp. WS
CACCACCAGGATGACGATGTCGGTTGCCTTGGCACCGCGCGCACGCATGGCCGTGAAGGCCTCGTGACCCGGGGTGTCGAGGAAGGTGATCACGCCGCGCTCGGTTTCCACGTGGTAGGCGCCGATGTGCTGCGTGATGCCGCCGGCTTCGCCCGCGGCGACCTTGGCGCGGCGGATGTAGTCCAGCAGCGAGGTCTTGCCGTGGTCGACGTGGCCCATCACGGTCACGACCGGCGGACGCGGCAGCTGCTCGGCGTCGGTGTGCTCTTCGCCGTCCACCACCAGCAGCGCTTCCGGATCGTCCAGCTTGGCGGCGAACGCCTTGTGGCCCATTTCTTCCACCACGATCATGGCGGTTTCCTGGTCCAGCACCTGGTTGATGGTCACCATCTGGCCGAGCTTCATCATCTGCTTGATGACCTCGGATGCCTTGACGGCCATCTTGTGGGCGAGATCGGCCACCGAAATGGTTTCGGGGACGTGCACTTCGCGCACCACGGGTTCGGTCGGCGCCTGGAAGTTGGTGCCGCGGTCGTCCTGCTGGTGGCGGTTGCCACGGCCGCGCGGACCACCGCGCCAGCCGCCCACGCCGCCCGACGAATCGCCGCGCGTCTTCAGGCCGCTGCCCTTCTTCTTCGAGCCTTCGTCCTGCCAGGTCGACGACGTGCCGGCCTTCACCACCTTGCCGGTCTTCTTGTCGACCGTGGTGGTGGCGGTGGCAGCCGTGGTGGCCGGCTTCTTCTCTTCCTTCTTGGTCTCGGTGCCAGGCGCCTTGACCGGCTTGTGCAGCGTGCCGGTCTGCTCGGCCTTCTTTTCCTCGGCCTTGCGTTCGGACGGCGCCTTGAGCACGCGCGCCGGCGCATTCAGCATCTGCTGGATGGCGCGGGCCTCGGCCTCGGCGGCTTCGCGGCGCTTGCGCGCGGCGTCCTGCTCGGCACGGGCCTTGTCGGCGGCTTCCTTGGCCTGGTCGGCGGCCTTCTGCGCGGCGGCGCGCTCGGCGGCAAGGCGAGCCTTGTCGTCCTCGGCCTTCTTGCGCGAATCGTCGTCCTCGGGCGCGGCCGTGGCGGCCGCGGCGCGCAGCGCGGCGGCTTCCTCTTCCGCCTTGCGGGCGGCGAGCTCGGCCTGGCGGCGTTCCTCGGCTTCGAGCGCTTCCTGCTTGGCGCGGCGTTCGGCTTCCTCGCGTTCGGCCGCTTCCTGGCGGGCCTTCAGCTCGGCTTCCTGGCGCGCCAGCTGCTCTGCCTGCAGACGGGCTTCCTCTTCCTGACGCGCCTGTTCGGCGGCGTCGGCCTGCTGGTCGGCACCATCCTGGCCGTCGGCGGCGCCCTCGGGCGAGGCCTCGTCACGCTTGATCAGGACGCGCTTCTTGCGCACCTCGACCTGTACCGTGCGCGTCTTGCCGGTCGAATCGGCCTGGCGGATCTCGGAAGTCTCGCGCTTGGTCAGCGTGATCTTCTTGCGCGCGCTGTCGTCGGCCTGCCCGTGCGAACGCTTGAGGTAGTCCAGCAACCTGGTCTTGTCGGATTCGGTGATGATGTCTTCAGGCGTCACCTTGCCCACCCCAGCTGCCTGCAATTGTTCCAGCAGGGCAGCTGCGCTGCGGCTCAGTTCTGCGGCCAGTTGGGCAACTGTTGTGCTTGCCATTCAAACCCTTTCAATGCTCGGTTTATACGTCGGGACAGTCGTGTGCGGAATACGCGCCCAGGCCGGTCGGTCCGGGCGTGTCCCTCAGTTAAACCAATGTTCCCGTGCTTTCATGATCAACGCGCGGGCCTCTTCTTCGCCCAGGCCGACCATCTCGACCAGTTCGTCGACTGCCAGTTCGGCGAGTTCGTCACGCGTGTGGATATTGCCTTCGGCCAGCTTGCCGATCAGTTCCGGGGTCAGGCCGTCGAGCGAGCGCAGATCCTGCGACACCGCTTCCACCTTTTCTTCCCGGGCCAGTTCCATCGTCAGGAGCGCATCGCGTGCGCGGTTGCGCAGCTCGTTGACGGTGTCTTCGTCGAAGGCATCGATCTCCAGCATCTCGCTGATGGGCACGTAGGCCACTTCTTCCAGCGTGGAGAATCCTTCGTCGATCAGGATGTCGGCCACTTCTTCGTCCACGTCCAGCTTGGCCATGAACAACTTGCGCACCACGTCGCTTTCCTCGGCCTGCTTCTGCGCCGATTCTTCCTGCGTCATGATGTTGATCTGCCAGCCGGTCAGTTCGGACGCCAGGCGCACGTTCTGCCCGCTGCGGCCGATGGCGACGGCGAGGTTTTCCTCGTCGACCACCACGTCCATGCTGTGCTTTTCCTCGTCCACCACGATGGACTGTACCTGTGCCGGGGCCAGCGCGCCGATCACGAACTGCGCCGGATCCTCCGACCACAGCACGATGTCGACCGCCTCGCCGCCGATCTCGTTGCGCACCGCCGTCACCCGCGTGCCGCGCACGCCGACGCAGGTGCCGATCGGGTCGATGCGCTTGTCATGCGCCACCACGGCGATCTTGGCGCGCACGCCGGGGTCGCGCGCGGCCGCCTTGATCTCCAGCAGGCCCTGCTCCATCTCCGGCACTTCGTTCTCGAACAGCTTGATCAGGAACTCGGGCGCGGTGCGCGAGAGCTCGATCTGCGGGCCGCGCGCGGTGCGGTCCACGTTCAGGATGTAGGCGCGCACGCGGTCGCCGGTGCGCAGGTTTTCCTTCGGGATGATCTGATCGCGGGCCAGCAGCGCTTCCACGCGGCCGGACTCCACGATCAGGCCCTTCTTGTCGGCGCGCTTGACCGTGCCGGTCATGACCTTTTCGCCGCGGTCGAGGTAATCGTTGAGGATCTGCTCGCGCTCGGCGTCGCGGATCTTCTGCAGGATCACCTGCTTGGCGGCCTGCGCGCCGATGCGGCCGAACTCGACCGACTCGATCTGTTCCTCAATATAGTCGTCGAGCTGGATGTCCGGGTTCTGCTCGCGCGCTTCGAACATCAGGATCTGCTTGTCCGGCTCCTGCAGGCCCTGTTCATCGGGGACCACGAGCCAGCGGCGGAACGTTTCATGCTCGCCGGATTCGCGATCGATGGCGACGCGGATGTCCACGTCTTCCTCGAAACGCTTCTTGGTTGCCGAAGCGAGTGCCGCTTCCAGCGCACCGAATACCACATCCTTGTCGACGTTCTTCTCACGCGCAAGCGCATCGACGAGCAACAGAACTTCGCGGCTCATTGCTTGTTCCCTTTTTTCTGATTTCCTTTGAAGTCGATCACCGGCACCAGGCGTGCGCGATCGACATCGGATATGGCGAATTCCAGCAGTGCCGTGCCGTCCTTGCCTCCGAACTCCAGGCCGACCTGCTCCGCCCCGGGCTCGCCGGTGGGCGCCTGCAGGATGCCGACGAAGTTCTTCTGGCCGTTGACCGGCAGGCGCAGCGTGACCCTGGCCTCCTGGCCCGCGAAGCGGACGTAGTCAGCCAGTTTCTTGAGCGGCCGGTCCAGCCCCGGCGAGGACACTTCGAGGCGTTCGTAGTCGATGTTCTCGACCGTAAGCACGTGCGTCAGCTGACGGCTTACCTTTTCGCAATCCTCGATGACGATCCCGGTTTCAGGCTGATCGATATAGACGCGCATCAGTCCGCCCGGAGCGCGCTCGAGCTCAACCAGCTCGTACCCCATGCCGTTCAGGGTGGTTTCGATCAAATCTGCCAGATGCACTGTATTCCCGAATAATGGCCATCAATACCGTGGCAGACCCAGCCCACCGGCATCGCCGCCCTTCTTGCCGAAGGCGGCTTCGCAGCCTGCTTGCCTGCCCGTCACCCCGACCGGCGCGCCGTGCGAGGACGGCACGCATGCGGATTGGGCGAACCAAAAAAAAATGGGCGCAATGCCCATCATTCGCCCATCCTTTTTCAGGATGACTTTTGAATAGACTTGGATTATACGCCGTCGCGGTGCAAAAGGCAAAGAGATAGCCGGGAGAACCCGGACGGGCGAGCGGCACGCACCGCACTTCGCCCCATCCCGGCCTGCGCGCCGGCCATCCTGCACCAGAAGGCGTCAGCGGTTGCCGTCGCGGCCGCCGCCGCGCGGGCGGCGATTGCCGCCGGCCTTGCCGGCCTGCGGCATCACATTGCCGTTGACCTCGCCGCCGCCGCGGCGCGGCCCGCGGCCCTGGCCGCCGCCCATGCCGCCGAGACCACCCATGCCGCCCATGCCGCCCATACCGCCGCTGCGGGCACCGCGGCCGCCCCGGCCGCCAGCCCCGCCACCCATGCCGCCCATGCCACCGGGGCCGCGCGGCAGGCCTGCCGCGGCGCCGCCCAGCTTGGTGGTGTGCGAGGTCAGCAGGGTCGGGCCGCCGATGTAGCCCATCGAGGTCTGCATCGGGTCCGGCTGGCCGCGGCCGGCGCCGCTGCCGCGCGGGCCGTTGCTGCGGTTCACACGCGGCAGGCCGTCCATGCCGGTCGGCATCGGCATACCGGCGATGGCCGCCTCGGTGCGCGCCTTGCGCCCGGTGACCTTGCTGCTGCCGCCCTTGGGCTGGCCGTCGCCCTTCGCGGGCGCCTTCAGGCCGATCGAGGCCATCAGCGCGCGCACGTCGTCGGCGGCGAGCTCCTGCCAGCGGCCGCGCTTGAGGCCGCGCGGCAGCAGGAACTGGCCGTAGCGCGTGCGGATCAGGCGCGACACGGTCAGGCCCACGGCCTCGAACATGCGGCGCACTTCGCGGTTGCGGCCTTCGGTCAGCGCCACGTGATACCAGTGGTTGATGCCTTCGCCGCCGCCGTCGGCGATGCGCAGGAAATTGGCCTCGCCGTCGTCGAGCTTGATGCCGTGCAGCAGGCGCTGGCGGTCGGCCTCGGCCAGCTCGCCCAGCGTGCGCACCGCGTATTCGCGCTCCACGCCGTAGCGCGGGTGCATGAACTTGTTGGCGATGTCGCCGGAGGACGTGAAGATCAGCAGGCCTTCGGTGTTGAAGTCGAGGCGGCCCACGGCCACCCACTTGCCCGCCTTGATGCGCGGCAGGCTGTCGAACACGGTCGGACGGCCTTCCGGGTCCGACTGGCTGACGATCTCGCCGGCCGGCTTGTGGTACAGCAGCACGCGCGGCGGCTTGGTCGACACGCGGCGGTGGATCAGCTTGCCGTTGACGCGGACCTGGTCGGCCGGCAGGATGCGCTGGCCGATGTGGGCCGGCAGGCCGTTGACCGAGACGCGCCCCTGCAGGATCAGTTCTTCCATCTCGCGGCGCGAGCCCAGGCCGCCCTCGGCGAGCACCTTGTGCAGCTTGGGCGCGTCGTCGTCGGCCGACAGTTCGCGCACCGGCTTGGCCTTGGCGCGCGCGCCGCCCGCGTCTTCCTGGTCGTACTGCCCGGAAATCACGAAGCGGAACAGGTCTTCGCCGCTGACCGCGGCAGCCGCCGGGGCCTTGTCGGCCGCGCCCGGGGCCTGGCGCTGCGCGCCGCCCTTGCCCTTGCCGCCCTTGCCACCCTGGCCCGCCGGGCGGGCACCGCCCTGCGGCTGGCCTTGCTGGCCCTCGGCGCCGCCGCGGCGGCCCGCGCCCTGCGCCTGCTGGCCCTGCTGCGGCTTGCGCTTGCGCGCGCCGTTCGGGTTGGCGCGGGCGCCGTCGCGCTGGCGTTCGCCGGCGGCCTCGCCGCCCGCATC
>NZ_AQPL01000423.1:0-11765 GCF_000395345.1 Cupriavidus sp. WS
AGTAGTTGACTTTAAGCCTTTGATTTTAAGCCTTTGACTTTGAAGCTAAAGCCTCTGACTTTAAAGTTAAGCCTTTAGACTTTTAAAAACATTCAAAATAATCAAACCACCTTCAATTTCCCTAACCCCGGATCCCCAGCCGGATAAGCCGGCTTCAACCTCGAAAAAACATCAAACACAATCTCCGCCACCATCAGGTTCCGATGCGTCTTGGAATTCGCCGGCACGATGTACCAGGGCGCTTCCGGCGTGCTGGTCGCGGCGATCGCCGCCTCGTAGGCGGTCATGTAGCTCTTCCAGTACTGCCGTTCCTCCAGGTCCCGCGGATCGAACTTCCAGTGTTTCTGCGGATCGGCCAGCCGTGACTCCAGGCGGGCTTTCTGCTCGTCCTTGGTAATGTGCAGGAAGCACTTGACGATGGTCGTGCCGGTTTCCATCAGCAGCGTCTCGAACGCGCGCAATTGCTTGTAGCGCCGCTCGCATTCGTCTTCGTCGATCCACTCGTGCACGCGCGTGATCAGCACGTCTTCGTAGTGGCTGCGGTTGAACACCACGATCTCGCCGGCGCGCGGGACCTGCGCGTGGATGCGCCACAGGTAGTCGTGCGCGAGCTCTTCGGCGGTGGGGGACTTGAAGCTGACCACGCGGATGCCCAGCGGGTCGAAGCTGCGGAATACGCCGCGCACGGTGCCGTCCTTGCCGGCGGTGTCCATGCCCTGCAGCACGATCAGCAGCTTGCGCCGGTGCTCGGCATAGAAGACGTCCTGCTGCAGGTCGAGCTCGGTGCTCAGCTCGGAGATGCGCGCCAGGTCGGCGGCCTTGTCGCCGCTGGACAGCGGCTTGGCGCCTGGGTCGAAGTCGGCCAGGCGGAAGTTCTTGCCGGAGGTGATGCGGAAGTCGGCGAGGGGCATTGGCACTCCATCGGGGGCGCGGCCCGGGCGGGCCGCAATCCCCTATGGTCAGGCAGGCAGCCGCTCCAGGTCAATGCTGCCCTCGAACACGGTGGTGGCCGGGCCGGTCATGCGCACCGGCTCGCCTTCGCCGTCCCAGGCGATGGTGAGGTCGCCGCCGTGGGTGTGGACCACCACCGGCGAGTCCAGCAGGCCGCGGCGGATGCCGGCCACCACCGCCGCGCAGGCGCCCGTGCCGCAGGCCAGCGTCTCGCCGGCGCCGCGCTCGAATACGCGCAGGCGCACGGTGTGGCGCGCCAGCACCTGCATGAAGCCGGCGTTGACGCGGTTGGGGAAGCTCGGGTGATGTTCGATGACGGGGCCGTCCTGCAGCACCGGGAAGGCCTCGGTGTCGTCCACCACCTGCACCGCGTGCGGGTTGCCCATCGACACGGCGGAGATCCATGCCGTGCGGCCGTTGACCTCGAGGCCGTACAGCGTGTCGCGGCCTTCGCCGCGCGTGGGCAGGCCCTCGGCGCGGAACGGCACGCGCGCCGGCTCGAGCTCGGGCGCGCCCATGTCGACCGTGACCTGGCCGTCGTCCTGCAGCGTCAGCGTGATCACGCCGTTCATGACCTGCACGCGCACCGAGCGCTTGTCGGTCAGGCCGCGTTCGGTGACGAAGCGCACGAAGCAGCGCGCGCCGTTGCCGCAGTGCTCCACCTCGCCGCCGTCGGCGTTGAAGATGCGGTAGCGGAAATCGACGTCGTCGCGGGTGGGCTTCTCGACCACCAGGATCTGGTCGGCGCCCACGCCGAAATGCCGGCTGGCGAGCGCGCGCCACTGCGCGGGCGTCAGGTTCAGGGTCTGGTGGATGCCGTCGAGCACGACGAAGTCGTTGCCGGCGCCGTGCATCTTGGTGAACTGGAGTCTCATGGTGCGATTGTATGCCTGGCCGGGCGCGCGTGCATGGCGCGCCGCGGGCCGTGTCGGTAGTGTCAGTAGATCTCGGGCTCGCCCGGCGGACGGTGCTTGAAGCGCTTGTGCACCCAGTAATACTCGGCGATGCGCGGGCGGATGCAGTCCTCGAAGAAGGCGTTCATGCGCCGCGTGTCGTCGGTCACGCTGTCGCCGGGATAGTCTTCCCAGGCCGGCAGGATGTGCAGCACGTAGCCCTGGTAGTCGGGCAGCATCTCGGTGTAGATCGGCACCACCCTGGAGCCGGTCAGCCGCGCCAGGCGCGACACCGAGGTCAGCGTCAGCGCCTGCACGCCGAAGAACGGCACGAATTCCGAGTCGCGCTCGCCGAAGTCCATGTCGGCGATCAGCTGCAGCGCCTCGCCCTTGCGCAGGCAGCGGATGATGTCGCGCGCGCTGTCGTTGCGGGCGATCATGTTGGCGCCGAAGCGCCCGCGCGCGTGCTTGAGGAAGCCGTCGAACAGGTCGTTCTTCTGCTTGGTGTAGAGCGAGGCGCCCGAGCGCCCCACGTGGTCGCGCAGGTGGATGGTCAGGCGGATCGCGCCGGCCTCCACGCCCGACAGGTGCAGCGTGACCAGGATGTGCGGCTTGCCGTCGAGCGCCACCAGGTCGGCGTGGTCCTCGATGCGGACCCAGCGGCGCATCTGCTTCTCGCTGCCGGTCCAGAAGATGCCGCGCTCGGCGAAGCTGCGGAACACGGTGCGGAAGGTCTGGCGCGACAGCGCCTCGATCTCGGCCTCGCTGCGCTCGGGGAAGCTCAGGCGCAGGTTGGTCTGCACCACGCCGCGGCGGCTGCTCGGAAACAGGTAGAGCAGGCTGCCCAGCGCTTCGCCGAAGCGCGCCACCAGCGGATAGGGCAGCTTGCCCAGCACGGTCAGCAGGGCAATGCCCAGCCAGGTAAAGATACGGCTCATCTGTTCTAGTTGGGAAGCGGCGCCGGTGCGGGAGGAGCCTCGGCGCCGCGCGGTTGCTTGTATCGGTTGTAGCCCCACAGGTACTGCGTGGGCGCCGCCTCGACCAGGGCCTCGATGGCCTGGTTGAGCACGGCGGCGGCGGCGGCCGGGTCGGCCGGCAGCGGCTCCTCGATCACCTGCATGTGACCGCGGAAGCCGGCGCCGCGCGGCAGGCGCTCGGCGAAGATCGCCGCGATCGGCGAGCCGGTGTGCTGCTGCAGGCGCTGCACCAGCGTCATGGTGTAGGCCGGCTTGCCGAAGAACGGCGCCCACGCGCCTTCGCCGCCGGGCGGCACCTGGTCGGGCAGGATGCCGACCGCCTCGCCGCGCTTGAGCGCCTTGAGCAGCATGCGCACGCCGCGCGGCTCGGCCGGCGCCATCGCCAGGTTATGGCGCGTGCGCATCTTGAGGATCCAGGCGCGCAGCCACGGCTGGTGCGGCGGCTTGTAGAGCGCGGTGACCGGATGCCGCAGCGCGAACGCCTGCGGCAGCACCTCGAAGCAGCCCAGGTGCGGCACCAGGATGATGAGCCCGCGCTCCTGCGCCATCAGCCGGTCCAGCTCCGGCCACAGCGGGCCGGCAAAGCCGTACATGCGCCCGGGCGGGTTGCGGCGGCACCAGAAATACGGCATTTCCAGGATCATGCGGCCGGTCGCGCGCGCGGCCTCGGCCAGCGTGGCGGCGTCCGCGCGCGGATAGGCCTGGCGCAGGTGGGCGGTCAGCCGGGTGCCGTAGCGTCCCGGCAGGCGCGCCGCCAGCAGGCCCAGCGCACCGCCGGCGGCGTGCAGCCACGACAGCGGCAGGCGGGAAATCAGCCAGAACAAAAAGGTCATCGGATCGCGCTCAGCGGCATCGTGGCCGGGTAAGGGATTAAGGTTTTTGCCCGGTGGCGCCGATATTGGGGCAATCGAAACGAGGCGGGCGGCGTGTTCCGGGCCCGTCTTCGCACCTGCACGGTCCGCGCGGCCGGCGTGGCCGGGAACCCGGCCGCATCCGCCGGCAATGGCCGCGACGGCGCCGCGCGCAGGCAACCCCGATGGCTGTGGGGCCTGCTGCACAGCGGCCGGCAGGCGCGTATAATAGCGCGTATCGCCGAGTTAACTGACAACTTGCGGGGCGATACCGTTCTACCGGAACGGCTTGAAAATACCGCTAAAGCGTCGCCGCCCGGGCTGAACAGGTTGGCGCGCAATAGCCAACCTGGAGAAAAAGTTCGTGGCAAACGACTTCCTGTTCACTTCGGAATCCGTCTCCGAAGGCCATCCCGATAAGGTCGCTGACCAGATTTCCGACGCAGTCCTGGACGCCATCCTGTCCCAGGACAAGTACGCGCGCGTGGCGGCCGAGACGCTTTGCAACACCGGGCTGGTGGTCCTCGCCGGGGAAATCACCACGACCGCCAACGTCGACTACATTCAGGTCGCACGCGACACCATCAAGCGCATCGGCTACGACAACACCGACTACGGCATCGACTACAAGGGCTGCGCCGTGCTGGTGGCCTACGACAAGCAGTCGCCCGACATCGCCCAGGGCGTGGACCGCGCCTCCGACGACTACCTGAACCAGGGCGCCGGCGACCAGGGCCTGATGTTCGGCTACGCCTGCGACGAGACGCCGGAACTGATGCCGTTCCCGATCTACTATTCGCACCGCCTGGTCGAGCGCCAGTCGCAGCTGCGCCGCGACGGCCGCCTGCCCTGGCTGCGTCCGGACGCCAAGTCGCAGGTGACCGTGCGCTACGTCGACGGCCGCCCGCACAGCGTGGACACCGTGGTGCTGTCGACCCAGCACGCGCCGGACATCAGCCAGGCGCAGATCCGCGAAGCCGTGATCGAGGAAATCATCAAGCCGGTGCTGCCGGCCGCGATGCTCAAGGACACCAAGTACCTGGTCAACCCGACCGGCCGCTTCGTCATCGGCGGCCCGCAGGGCGACTGCGGCTTGACCGGCCGCAAGATCATCGTCGACACCTACGGCGGCGCCTCGCCGCACGGCGGCGGCGCGTTCTCGGGCAAGGACCCGTCCAAGGTCGACCGCTCGGCCGCCTACGCCGCGCGCTACGTCGCCAAGAACGTGGTCGCCGCCGGCCTGGCGCGCCAGTGCCAGGTGCAGGTCAGCTACGCCATCGGCGTGGCCCGCCCGATTAACGTGACCGTGTACACGGAAGGCACCGGCAAGATCTCCGACGAGGCCATCGCCGCGCTGGTGCAGGAGCATTTCGACCTGCGCCCGAAGGGCATCGTGCAGATGCTGGACCTGCTGCGCCCGATCTACGAGAAGACCGCCGCCTACGGCCACTTCGGCCGCGAAGAGCCGGAATTCTCGTGGGAAGCCACCGACAAGGCCGCCGCGCTGCGCGCCGCCGCCGGCCTGTAAGGCCCGCCCCCGCCGCGCAGAACGCCGCCTCCGGGCGGCGTTTTTTCTGGCGCCCGCGATCTTGTCGAAGATCAAGCGCGGCCGGCGGCCGGGATGGCGCGCGCAGCGCGCGAGGGTAGAATCGCGGGATCGCGGAGCAGCCCGGCAAGTGGCGCCCCGCTCTCTTGCCGAAGCCCGCCAGAGCCTGCCGGAGTCCGCCGGATTACCGCGCGGCGGAGCCCGCAGCCCGCATACCCGAGGACGCCCATGTCACAAGACACGACCCATTCGACGCCGGCGCCGGCCGCAGCCGGCCAGGCCGCCATGCCCGGCGCGGATGGCCCCGCCTTCAACCTGATCCGTCCCCAGCCCTACGCCGACTGGGCGCCGCAGGTCGACGCCGCCACCGCGGCCGGGCTGCGCCAGCAGCTCGAGCAGGGCGCGGTGCTGTATTTCCCGAACCTGCATTTCCGCTTCGAGCCGGGCGAGGAACGCTTTCTCGACAGCCGCTGGTCCGACGGCAAGTCCAAGAACATCAACCTGCGCGCCAGCGACCACGCCGTGCGCGGCGCCCAGGGCGGCGAGCAGGACCTCAAGGACCTCTACCGCCTGATCCGCCGCTATGCCGAGTCCAGCGAAAAGCTGGTGCTGAGCCTGTTCCCCGAGTACGGCCCGCACCTCGTGCGCGCCGGCACCTCGCTGCGCCCGAGCGAGATCGCCGGCCGCCCGGTGAGCTGGCGCAAGGACGACACCCGCCTGCACGTGGATGCCTTCCCGTCCAACCCGCTGCTGGGCCAGCGCCTGCTGCGCGTGTTCCACAACATCGACCCGCAGGCGCCGCGCGTGTGGCGCGTGGGCGAGCCGTTCGGCGACTTCGCCCGCCGCTTCGTGCCGCAGACCAAGGGCATGTGGCCGGGCCAGGCGCGCCTGATGGAATTGCTGCACATCACCAAGCGCCGCCGCTCGGAATACGACCACCGCATGCTGCAACTGCACGACCTGGCCAAGGCCGACCTGGCCTACCAGGCCAATGTGCCGCAGCAGGAATTCCAGTTCCCGCCGGGCGCCACCTGGATGGTGTTCAGCGACCAGGTGCTGCACGCCGCCATGCGCGGGCGCGCCATGATGGAGCAGACCTATTACCTGTCGCCCAAGGTCATCGGCGACCACACGCACTCGCCGGAGGCGGTGCTGTCGCGCATGCTCGGCCGGCCGATGCTGGCTTCGTAAGGCGGCCCCTGCCGCTTCAGCGCAGCAGCATGCGGATCATCGTCTCGAAGCGCCTGCCGTAGGGCGGCTTGAGCAGCCCCGCGCCGTTGAGCGCCGACTGCCGGAAGATCGGCTTGAACTTGGAGAAGGTCGCGAAGCCCGCCTCGCCGTGGTACGCGCCCATGCCGCTGGGCCCGACGCCGCCGAACGGCAGGTCTTCCTGGGCGATGTGCAGCAGCGTCTCGTTGATGCTGACGCCGCCGGCCACGGTCTGCGCCATCACGCGGTCGATCGCGCCGCGCTCCCGCTCGAACAGGTACAGCGCCAGCGGACGCGGGCGCGCGTTGACGTAGGCGATCGCGTCTTCCAGCGAGCGGTACGTCACCAGCGGCAGCACCGGGCCGAAGATTTCCTCCCGCATCACGGTGGCGTCCCCGGGCACGTCGAGCAGCAGCACCGGCGCCAGCCGGCGGTGCGCGGCGTCCGACGCGGCCTGCGTCAGCGGCACCACGCGCGCGCCCGCGCGCGCGGCGTCGTCCACCAGGCCGCCCAGCCGCGCGAAGTGGCGCGGGCTGATGATGGTGGTGTAGTCCGGGTTGGTGTCCAGGTCAGGGTAGAGCCGGCCGGCGCAGGCGCGCGCCGACTCGACGAAGCGCTCGCGCATCGTTTCGGGCAGCAGCACGTAGTCGGGCGCGATGCAGGTCTGGCCGGCGTTGAGCAGCTTGCCGACCAGGATGCGCTCCACCGCGCGCTCCAGGTCGGCGCCGGGGCCGAGGATGGCGGGCGACTTGCCGCCCAGCTCCAGCGTCACCGGCGTCAGGTTGGCGGCGGCCGCGCGCATGACGTGGTGGCCGACCTGGGTCGAGCCGGTAAACAACAGGTGGTCGAAGGGCAGGGCGGAGAAGTTGCTTGCCACCAGGGCGTCGCCGTTGATCACGGCGACTTCGTCGGCGGCGAAGGTCTGCTGCGCCAGCGTGGCGAACAGCGCGGCAAAGCGCGGCGTGTATTCGGAAAGCTTGATCATGGCGCAGTTGCCCGCGGCCAGCGCGCCGGCGAGCGGGCCGACGGTCAGGTAGAGCGGGTAGTTCCACGGCACCACGATGCCGACCACGCCGAGCGGCTGCGGCATCAGGCGCGAGCTGGCGGGCCGGAACCAGATGCCGGTGCGCGCGCGCCGCACGCGCATCCAGCGCTTGCCGTGGCGCAGCGCGTCGTCGATGCCGGACACGCTCGGGAAGATCTCCAGCAGGGCGGTTTCCTGGCGCGAGCGGTTGCCGAAATCCGCGCTGATGGCAGTGGCGATCTCGTCCCGGTGGTCCGTGACCAGGCGGCGCAGGCGCCGCAGGCGGTCGGCGCGCACGGCCCAGGCGGGCGCCTGGTCGCTGCGCGAGGCGGCGTGCATGGCGCCGAACACGGATGACATCTCGGGCACTTCTCTCATCTCTCGGTCTCCGGGGCCATGCGCTGCCCCTGGCGCGCATGGCGTTATCGATCCCCGCACCATATGCCATGCCGCTCCCTCGCACAATCGCGGCGCGCCTCTAGCGCGCGGCGCTTCAAACAGGCGTTCAGGCGGACATTCGGGCTGGCATTCGGGCGGGCCCACCGCAAGGCGCGCCACAGCCCGCCGGGCGGCCGTCCGCATGCCTTTTCCTGGTGCGCCGGCCGGCGCCTCCGCGCGGGCGCGCCCGCGCGCGGCGGCGGCCGCGGCGGTCTGCGCTTCGTCCTTTTCCCCCTCCCCGCAAAGCGCCTACACTGGTTTTCAGACCGGCTCGGGGATCGCCGTGGCGGGCGCGGCAACGCCGGCGCGCCGGCCACCCGGCCACGCGGGGAGACAGATGGAAACCACCTTTGACTATCTCGTCGTCGGCGGCGGTTCGGCCGGCTGCGCCCTGGCCGGACGGCTGGCCGACAGCGGCAGCGACAGCGTGGCGGTGCTCGAGGCCGGCGGCCACGATCACCACGTGCTGGTCTCCACGCCGGCCGGCGTCGCCGCCATGCTGCCGCGCGCCGGCAGCCACAACTACGGCTACCGCACCGTGCCGCAGCCCGGCCTGGACGGGCGCCGCGGCTACCAGCCGCGCGGGCGCGGGCTGGGCGGCAGCTCGTCGCTCAACGCCATGATCTACACGCGCGGCCGCCCGTCCGACTACGACGGCTGGGCCGCGGCCGGCTGCGACGGCTGGGCCTGGGACGACGTGCTGCCGTATTTCCGCCGCGCCGAATGCAACGAGCGCCTGGCCGGGCGCGACGACGACCCGCTGCACGGCGGCAGCGGCCCGCTCCACGTCGCCGACCTGCGCACGCCCAATCCGTTCGGCCAGCGCTTCATCGAGGCGGCGCAGCAGGCCGGCTACCGCCGCAACGACGATTTCAACGGCATGGAGCAGGAAGGCGCTGGCTGGTACCAGGTGACGCAGCACGGCGGCGAGCGCTGGAACGCCGCGCGCGCCTACCTGCACCGCGGCGATGCCGCCGACCCGGCCGGCAACGGCGGCCGCGCCAACCTGCACGTGCTGACCGGCATGCAGGTGCTGCGCATCGCCTTCGAAGGCCGCCACGCGGCCGGCGTGATGGTGCGGCTCGACGGCCGCGAGACGCTGCTGCGCGCGCGCCGCGAGGTGATCGTCGCGGCCGGCGCGTTCGGCTCGCCGCAACTGCTGATGGCATCGGGCGTGGGCCCGGGCGCGCACCTGCGCGAGCTCGGCATTCCGCTGGTGCACCACCTGCCCGGCGTGGGCACGAACCTGCAGGACCATATCGACGTCGTCGTGCACAAGCGCGTGGCGGCGTCCGAACTGTTCGGCGTGTCGCCGGGCGGCGCGCTGCGCCTGCTGGCCGAGATGCTGCGCTACCGGCGCGAGCGCACCGGCATGCTGACCTCCAACTTCGCCGAGGCCGGCGCGTTTCTCAAGAGCCGGCCCGAGCTCGAAGAGCCCGACCTGCAACTGCATTTCGTGGTCGGCATGGCCGACGACCACATGCGCCGCCTCCGCTTCGGCCACGGCTACTCGTGCCATGTCTGCGTGCTGCGCCCGCGCAGCCGCGGCGAGGTCCGGCTGGCCTCGCCCGACATCCGCGAGGTCCCGCTGATCGACCCGCGTTTCCTGTCCGACCCGCGCGACCTCGACGACCTCGTGGCCGGCGTGCGCATCGTGCGCCGCATCCTGGCCCAGCCGCAACTGGCGGCGTTCGGCGGCAAGGAACTCTATTCCGCGCACCTGCAGGCCGACGGCAGCGACGACGCCGCCATCCGCGCCATGATCCGCGAGCATGCCGACACCATCTACCACCCGGTCGGCACCTGCCGCATGGGCATGGACCAGGGCGCGGTGGTCGACCCGCAACTGCGCGTGCGCGGCGTGGAGGGTTTGCGCGTGGTGGATGCGTCGATCATGCCGACGCTGATCGGCGGCAACACCAACGCGCCGGCCGTCATGATCGGCGAGCGCGCGCACGACCTGATCCGCCACGGCCCGCGCGTGGTGCTGCGCCTGGCCGAGATACTGGCGGTGTAGCCGGCGCGACCGATGCCGGTTGTTCAGGCCCCGGCCAGCCGGAACGTCGACACCGTGTCGCGCAGCTTGCCGGCCTGGTCGTCGAGCGACTGCGCCGCCGCGGCGGCCTGTTCCACCAGCGCGGCGTTCTGCTGCGTGACCTGGTCCATCTGGCCGACCGCCTGGTTGACCTGCTCGATCCCCGCGCTCTGCTCGGCCGAGGCCGCGCTGATCTCGCTGATGATGTCGGACACGCGCTTCACGGCCTGGCGCACGTCGTCCATCGTCTTGCCGGCGTCCTGCGCCTGCGTGGAGCCGGCGCGCACGGTGCCGGCCGATTCGTCGATCAGGTCCTTGATCTCCTTGGCGGCGCTCGACGAGCGCTGCGCCAGCGTGCGCACCTCGCCGGCCACCACGGCGAAGCCGCGGCCCTGCTCACCGGCGCGCGCGGCTTCCACCGCGGCGTTGAGCGCCAGGATGTTGGTCTGGAACGCGATGCCCTCGATCAGGCTGGTGATCTCGGCGATACGGCCCGAGCTGGCCGCGATCGCGCCCATCGTCTGCACCACCTGCTGCACCGCGTGGCTGCCCTGCTCGGCCACGCTGGCCGCGTCGCCGGCCAGTCCGCTGGCCTGGCGCGCGTTGTCGGCGTTCTGCCGCACGGTGGTGGTCAGCTCCTCCATGCTCGACGCGGTTTCCTCCAGCGAGGCGGCCTGCTGCTCGGTGCGCGCCGACAGGTCGGTATTGCCCGCCGCGATCTGGCGCGCGGCCACGCCCACCGATTCGGTCGACTCGCGCACCTCGCGCATGGCGGCGCCGACGCGTCCGAGCAGGCGGTTGAAGGCGGCCGCGGTGCGCCCGATCTCGTCCATGCGCCCGACTGGTGCGCGGCGCTCCAGGTCGAGGCTGTTGCTGACGTATTCCAGGGTCTGCTCGATCTCGGCCAGGCTGTTGCGGATGCGGCGGTACAGCGCCACCGCCAGCACGACCGTGCCCAGCACCGCCGCCGCGATCAGGGCCGAGAACACCTGGACCGAGGTGCGGTACCGCGCGCGGTTGTCCGCCACGGCCAGCTCGCCGAGCTTGGTGTTGTAGGCGATATGCGCGTCGAGCGCCTGGCGCAGCGCGAGCGAGGCCTGGTGCACCTCGCCCCTGAGCAGCAGTTCCTGGACGGCCTGGTAGTCGTTGTCGCGGGACTTCGCCAGCAGCGCGGGGCGCGTGTCGCGGTAGCGCTTGAAGGCGGCGCGGTCGGCCTCGAGCAGCTTGCGGTCGGTGTCGTCGCTGATGTCGTCGCGCTCGTACCTGGCGGCGGTGGCCTCGAAATTCTTGTCTGCCTGGACTAGCACCGCCTCGTTGTCGGACTTGGCCTTGAGGTCGTCGCTCATGGTGTGCTGGTACAGCGCGACGCGCATGGCGTTCACGTTGTCCTTCAGCTCGCCGAGCGTGCGCACGCTGCCCAGCGTGTTGTCGTTGAAATACTCGAAGCGCTGCTCGGACTGGCGCAGCTGCCAGATGCCGCCGAGGCCCACCACCAGCAGGGCGGCCAGGGCCAGGGAAAGGGAAAGCAACAGGCGTTGGCTGATGTTCATGTCGGGATCGGGAAACCCCCGCCGGGCGGGGCGTGTCACTGAATCGGGAAAGATGACCGGGGCGCACTTCCAAGCGAAATGCGTGCCATGCGCACTCGACGGGCGGGCGGATGGCTCCCGGGGATGACCGGGTTTACGGCAGGGCTTCCGGCGGTTGTAGCGGCGCCGGAAGAATATTTCCCGAAGTGACGGACAGGGCAGGCGGGGGCGGCCCGGGTAGCCGGAGAAGTGATCGGAAAAGCCGCCGCGGAAGCCGCCTGGAGCGGCGGCCGGAAGCTACCGCTTCAGGCC
>NZ_AQPL01000424.1:0-12340 GCF_000395345.1 Cupriavidus sp. WS
GCCGGAAGCTACCGCTTCAGGCCGGCCACGCGCGCGCCGCCACGCGCGCGAGCGCCGCCGCGTCGCCCTCCAGCGTGCCGAACACGCGGCCGTGCTGGCGGCCCAGGCGGCTCGCCACGAAGCGCTCGGCGTCCTCGGCGTCGGCATGGCCGAGCATCAGCGCCGCCTGCGCGGTCAGCACCAGGCCCTGGGCGAAGCGGCGCGCGCCGGCCTCGAGGTGCTCGGGCGCGTCGCGCAGCATCGCCTGCAGCGAGGCCAGCTCGGCGCGCACGGCCGGATGCCCGCCGGCGCGCTGCGCGAGGTCCTGCAGCAGCCGCGCGCCGTCCTCGGGATTGCGCTGCAGCGCGCGCAGCACGTCCAGGCACATGATGTTGCCCGAGCCTTCCCAGATCGAGTTGACCGGCGCCTCGCGGTACAGCCGCGCCATCGGCCCCTCTTCCACGTAGCCGTTGCCGCCCCACACCTCCATCGCCTCGCCGGTGGCCTCGATCGCGCGCTTGCAGATCCAGAACTTGGCCGCCGGCGTGACGATGCGCTTCCACGCGGCCGCCAGCGGGTCGGCGTCGGCGCGCTCGAAGGCGTGCGCCAGTTCCATCATCAGCAGCGTCGCGCCCTGGCTTTCCAGCGCCAGGTCGGCCAGCACGTTGCGCATCAGCGGCTGCTCGGCCAGCAGCTGGCCGAAGGCCATGCGGTGGCGCGCGTGGTGGAGCGCCTGCACCAGCGCGGCGCGGAGGATGGCGGCGCTGCCGATCACGCAGTCCAGCCGGGTATAGGTCGCCATCTCGATGATGGTCGGGATGCCGCGGCCTTCCTCGCCGATCAGGATGCCGGTGGCGCCGCGGAACTCCACCTCGCTGCTGGCGTTGGAGCGGTTGCCGAGCTTGTCCTTGAGGCGCTGGATCTGCACCGGGTTCTTGCTGCCGTCGTCGCGAAAGCGCGGCACGAAGAAGCACGACAGCGGTCCGTCCTCGGCGCCCATGCGCGCCACCACCAGGTGCGCGTCGCACATCGGCGCGGAGAAGAACCACTTGTGCCCGGTCAGCTCGTACTCGGCGCCGCGCCCCTCGCCGCGCACGGCGCGCGCCACCGTGGTGTTGCTGCGCACGTCCGAGCCGCCCTGCTTCTCCGTCATGCCCATGCCGATCATGACGGCGCGCTTGTCGCGCCACGGCAGGTCGCGCGCGTCGTGCTCGGTAGCGAACAGCTTCGGCCCCAGCCCGGCGAACAGCGCGGTCTCCTTTTGCAGCACGGGAATGCTGGCGAAGGTCATGGTCGGCGGGCACAGCGAGCCCGATTCGACCTGCGCCTGCAGGTAATAGCCCGCCGCGCGCGCCACCCAGGCGCCGTCGCGCGGCTGCGCGAACGGCAGCGCCTGCAGCTGCTGGCTGCGCAGCAGGGCCAGCAATTCGTGCCACGCGGCGGGGAATTCCACCTCGTCGATGCGCTCGCCGGTGCGGCCGTGCGTATGCAGCTCGGGCGTGTGGCGGTTCGCCTCGGCCGCCCAGCGCTGCACGTCGGCCTGCCCCAGGCGCGCGCCGAACACGTCGAGCGCGCCGGCGTGCCAGCCGCCGCCGAGGCGCTCGAGCGCCGCGCGCAGGGCCGGATCGCCGGCGAACAGGTTGTAGCCGGCAAGGTCCGGCACCTGGTTGAACACGCGATGGGTGGCGGCGTCGGTCATGCGGTCTCCTGGAATGGGCGGCGCGTGGCCGCGTTGTCCTGTTTTCTGCTGTTTTCTGCATGGTAGAGCAAGCCGCGCGCTATGTGACGGCCGGCAAGGTCTGCCGGGTGTGGTGCCCGGGTCCCACCGCGCTCCATCGCGCCCCACGGCGTTCTTGCCGCGCCGCAGCAAGCGCCAGTCCTGACTTGCGCGCACGGCTGTCCAGATTGAAACAAGGGTGGTCAAGCCCCGGCCCTTGTGCTTAAATTCACCCCGTTGGATGAAACAGGGGTGCCACACGGATGGGCCGTGCGGCTGAGAGAGTCCCTTCGAACCCGATCCGGCTAGTACCGGCGTGGGAAGTTTCATGACTACCGAACAGCTCCTGCCTCCCGCGAGGCACATGACCCGGCCATCGCGCCCGGCCCATGCTCAGGGCTCCTGGTTTCGTCCATCCCCGCAAGAGAGAGGACGATACCTATGGCCCGCACAAATTCCGCCCCTGCCGCTTCCTTCGAATCGCTCGAGACCGATCTCGACAAGAAGTTTGCCTATCCGGCTTCCAGCAAGACCTACCTGACCGGCAGCCGGCCCGACATCCGGGTGCCGCTGCGCACGATCCTGCAGACCTCCACGCGCACGGACAAGGGCGAGATGTCCAATCCGCCGATTCCCGTGTACGACACCTCGGGCCCGTACAGCGACCCGGACGTGCACATCGACCTCAAGGCCGGCCTGCCGTCGGTGCGCGGCAGGTGGATCGAGGAGCGCGGCGACACCGAGGTGCTGTCCGGCCTGTCGTCCGAATACGGCCTGGCGCGCGCCGCCGACCCGGCCACCGCGCACCTGCGCTTCGCCCAGCTGACCAACCCGCGCCGCGCCAAGGCCGGCGCCAACGTGTCGCAGATGCACTATGCGCGCCAGGGCATCATCACGCCCGAGATGGAATACGTGGCGCTGCGCGAGTCGCTCAACCTGCAGGCGCTCTACGACAAGCCCGAGTACAAGGCGCTGCTGCGCCAGCACCCGGGCAACGCGCTCGGCGCCGCGCTGCCGCTGCGCCCCGAGGACATGACGCCGGAATTCGTGCGCCGCGAGATCGCCTCCGGCCGCGCCATCATCCCCGCCAACATCAACCACACCGAGCTGGAGCCGATGGCGATCGGGCGCAATTTCCGCGTCAAGATCAACGGCAACCTCGGCAACTCGGCGGTGACGTCGTCGCTGGCCGAGGAAGTCGAGAAGATGGTGTGGTCGATCCGCTGGGGCGCCGACACCATCATGGACCTGTCCACCGGCAAGCACATCCATGAGACCCGTGAATGGATCCTGCGCAATTCGCCGGTGCCGATCGGCACGGTGCCGATCTACCAGGCGCTCGACAAGACCGGCGGCATCGCCGAGGACCTGACCTGGGAGATGTTCCGCGACACGCTGATCGAGCAGGCCGAGCAGGGCGTGGACTACTTCACCATCCACGCCGGCGTGCTGCTGCGCTACGTGCCGATGACCGCCGACCGCGTCACCGGCATCGTCTCGCGCGGCGGCTCGATCATGGCCAAGTGGTGCCTCGCGCACCACAAGGAAAACTTCCTGTACACGCACTTCGACGAGATCTGCGAAATCATGAAGGCCTACGACGTCTCGTTCAGCCTCGGCGACGGCCTGCGCCCGGGCTGCATCGCCGACTCCAACGACGACGCCCAGTTCGGCGAGCTGCGCACGCTCGGCGAGCTGACTGCCAAGGCCTGGAAGCACGACGTGCAGGTCATGATCGAAGGCCCGGGCCACGTGCCGCTGCAGCGCATCCAGGCCAACATGGACGAGGAGCTCAAGCACTGCTACGAAGCGCCGTTCTACACGCTCGGACCGCTGGTGACGGACATCGCTCCCGGCTACGACCACATCACCAGCGGCATCGGCGCGGCCAACATCGGCTGGATGGGCACGGCCATGCTGTGCTACGTCACGCCCAAGGAACATTTGGGCCTGCCCGACAAGGAAGACGTGCGCGAAGGCATCATCACCTACAAGATCGCCGCGCACGCGGCTGACCTTGCCAAGGGCTGGCCGGGCGCGCAGCTGCGCGACAACGCGCTGTCCAAGGCGCGCTTCGAGTTCCGCTGGGAAGACCAGTTCAACCTCGGCCTGGACCCGGAGCGCGCGCGCTCGTTCCACGACGCCACGCTGCCAGCCGAGGGCGCCAAGATCGCCCACTTCTGCTCGATGTGCGGTCCCAAGTTCTGTTCGATGAAGATCACGCAGGAAGTGCGCGACTACGCCGCCTCGCTCAAGCCGGAGGCCGAGAAGGGCATGCAGGAAAAGTCGATCGAGTTCGTCAAGAGCGGCAGCAAGATCTACTCGTGAGGCAGGGTGCGGCGCGCGCCTGCGTGCGCGCCGCGTGAAGTACCGCGCCCCGCCCGCGGGGCGCGCCATGAATGAAAGGAGGCCGGAGCCCGCCGCGCAGTCGCGGCAGGCACTGGCGCAAACATCCCCATGACAGTGCAGTCGTTTGATGTGGCCGTGCTCGGCGCCGGCCTGGCCGGGCGGCTTTCCGCCTGGCAACTGGTGCGGGCCGGCCTGCGCGTGGCGCTGGTCGAGCGCGCCGGTCCCGATGGCGCCGGCTCGGCCGCGCACGTGGCCGCCGCCATGCTGGCGCCGCTGGCCGAATCCGCGATCGCCGAGCGCCGTATCGTCGAGCTCGGCATCGCCAGCGTCGACCTGTGGCGCGGCTGGCTGGCCGAGCTGCCCGAGCCGGTGTTCTTCCAGGAAGGCGGCACGCTGGTGGTCTGGCATGCGCGCGACCGCGGCGAGATGTCGCTGTTCGCCAGCCGCGTGCGCGCGGTGGCGCCGCCGGCGCTGGTGGCCGAGCGCATGCGCGCGCTCGACGGCGACGGCGTGGCCGCGCTGGAGCCCGCGCTCGCGGGCCGCTTCCCGCAGGGCCTGCTGCTGGCCGGCGAAGGCCAGCTCGACAACCGCGGCACGCTGCGCGCGCTGCTGTCCTGCGCCGTGGCCAGCGGCGTGCACTGCGTGTGGGAAGCCGGCGAAGTCGAGGCGCAGGACCTGCCGGCGCTGGGCATCCGCGCCCGCGTGGTGCTGGACTGCCGCGGCCTCGGCGCGCGCGCCGCGTGGCCCGCGCAGGCGGCCGCGCGCGGCACCATCCCCGGGCTGCGCGGCCTGCGCGGCGAGGTGGTGCGCGTGCATGCGCCCGAGGTCAAGCTGCAGCGCCCGGTGCGCCTGCTGCATCCGCGCTACCCGATCTACATCGCGCCCAAGCCGGGCGACCTCTACGTGATCGGCGCCACCGAAATCGAAAGCGACGACGATTCGCCGATGAGCGTGCGCTCCGCGCTGGAACTGCTGTCGGCGGCCTACTCGCTGCATCCGGCCTTCGGCGAGGCGCGCGTGCTCGAACTCAACGTGCAGCGCCGCCCCACGCGGCCGGACCACCTGCCCGCCATCCGGGTCGACCAGCATGCGCGCATCGTGCGTCTCAACGGCCTGTACCGGCACGGCTTCCTGATCGCGCCGGCCGTCACCGAGGCCGCCTGCGAGGTGGTGCGCGCGCTGCTCGACGGCGACCCGGCCGCGCATGCCGTGCCCGCCGCGCTGCGCTGGCCCGGCATGATCGGCCCGGCGCTCGACACCGTCGCCGGCGGCTCGCCGGTGCTGCACTGAACAGACGCAGACAGACCATGGAAATCCTGCTCAACGGCCGCCCGCTGGCCCTTGCCGACCACGCCACGCTGGCCGACGCGGTGGCCGGCGCCGGCATCGCGCCGCCGTTCGCCGCCGCGCTCAACGGCCAGTTCGTGCCGCGCGCCGCGCATGGCGCAACAGCGCTCGCCGCCGGCGACCGCATCGACCTCGTGCAACCCGTCACGGGAGGCTGAACCGACATGACCCTCGATACCCTCGATCCTCTCGACCAACGCGGCGGCCTGCTCGGCGACCCCTTCGTGCTGTACGGCGAGCGGTTCGCCTCGCGCCTGCTGCTCGGCACCGCGCGCTATCCGTCCCCCGCCACCCTGCAGGCCGCCGTGGAAGCGTCCCGCCCCGCCATGCTGACGGTGGCGCTGCGCCGCCAGGGCGCGGTCGGCGACGGCGAAGGCGGCCAGCCGTTCTGGCAGATGCTCAAGGCGCTCGGCGTGCCGGTGCTGCCCAACACCGCCGGCTGCATGGCGCCACAGGAAGCGATCACCACCGCCATGATGGCGCGCGAGGTGTTCGAGACCGACTGGATCAAGCTCGAAGTGGTGGGCGACGACTACACGCTGCAGCCCGACACGCTCAACCTGCCCGCGGTGGCCGAGACCCTCGTCAAGGAAGGCTTCAAGGTGCTGCCGTACTGCACCGAGGACCTCGTGCTGTGCCGCCGCCTGCTCGACGTGGGCTGCCAGGCGCTGATGCCGTGGGCCGCGCCGATCGGCACCGGCAAGGGCGTGGTCAACCCGCACGCCATGCGCCTGCTGCGCGAGCGCCTGCCCGACACCCCGCTGATCGTCGACGCCGGCCTCGGCCTGCCGTCGCACGCGGCGCAGGTGCTGGAGTGGGGCTACGACGGCGTGCTGCTCAACACCGCGGTGGCGCAGGCCGCCTACCCGGTCGACATGGCGCGCGCGTTCGCGCAGGCCGTCGACGCCGGCCGCACCGCCTACCTGGCCGGCCCGATGCCCGAGCGCGACATCGCCCAGGCCAGCACCCCCGTGGTCGGCATGCCGTTCTGGCACGCCGCGGGCGCGGAGGACCGCGCATGAGCCGCGCCGCCGTGAAAGCGCCCGTCGACGCCGCGCTGCGCGACACGCTGCTGGCGCGCTACGGCGCCACCTTCGGCACCAGCGACCAGCCCTGGCGCGCGCTGGCGCAGGCCGGCGCCGAGGCGCCCGGCAGTGCCGACGTGGTGCTGTGCGACGGCGAGGCCGACGCCGCCACGCTCGCGCGCATCGCCGCCGCCGGCGCGACCGCCATCGAGAGCGAGCGCGAGGGCGGCCGCTGGATCGACACCGTGCGCTCGCCGATGGGCACCTGGGTGTTCAGCGCCCACGCCGACGGCGACAGCGCGCACTCGCCGGCGTTCACCGCCGTGCTGCTGGCCTGCCTGGCGCTGCATTTCCCCGCGCACGACGCGCTCTGCCTGGCGCGCGCGTGGCGGCCCGGCTCGCTCGACTGGCCGGCCGATTTCGCGCGCTTCCCGCAGGTGCGCCACGCCGCGCTGGTCGCGCCCGAGCAGCCCGCCGCGCCGTTCGCGCCGTGCCCGCCGCTGGGCCTGTACGCCGTGGTGCCGAGCGCCGCATGGATCGCGCGGCTGGTGCCGCTCGGCGTGCCCACGGTGCAGCTGCGCTTCAAGTCCGACGACGCGCAGGCCGTGCGCGACGAGATCGCGCGCGCCGCCGATGCCGCGCGCGGCAGCCGCGCGCGCCTGTTCATCAACGACCACTGGCGCGAGGCCATCGCGCTGCACGCCGGCTTCGGCAACGACAGCGCGCGCAGCGGCATCTACGGCATCCACCTCGGCCAGGAAGACCTCGACGAAGCCGACCTCGGCGCGCTGCGCGCCTCGGGCCTGCGCCTCGGCGTGTCCACCCACGGCTACGCCGAGATGCTGCGCGTGGCCACCATCGGCCCGAGCTACCTCGCGCTCGGCGCGATCTTCCCGACCACCACCAAGGTCATGCCGACCGCGCCGCAGGGCATGGGCCGCTTCCAGTCCTATGCGAAGCTGATGCAGCCGGTGATCCCGTCGCTGGTCGGCATCGGCGGCGTCGACGCCGCGCGGCTGCCGGAGGTGCTGGCGGTCGGCGTCGGCAGCGCGGCGGTGGTGCGCGCAATCACCGAGGCTGCCGACGTGCCGGCGGCGGTGGCGAACCTGCTGGGGATGTTTCCGGCGGGTTGATGCGCGTCTGACCAGCCGGCGCCATGCGGTACGATGGACGCCACTCCCGTCCCCCGCCGCCGCGCCATGATCTCGTCCCAGTTCCTCAGCCGCGTCACCCTGCGCCGCGACATCGTCGAGAGCTTCGCGCGCTACCCGTTCAGCCTGCCCGCGGTGCGCGCGCTCGACGTGCTGGAGCTCCATCCCAAGGTGACGTTCCTGGTCGGCGAGAACGGCTCGGGCAAGTCCACGCTGATGGAGGCGATCGCGGTGGCGGCCGGCTACAACGCCGAGGGCGGCTCGCGCAACTTCAGCTTCGGCACGCGCCGCTCGCACTCGGTGCTCAACGAATACCTGCGCCTGGCGCGCGGCTTCCGGCGCCCGCGCGACGGCTACTTCCTGCGCGCGGAGAGCTTCTTCAACGTCGCCACCGAGATCGAGCGCCTCGATGCCGAGCCCGGCCCGGGCGCGCCGGTGATGCCGGCCTACGGCGCTCGCTCGCTGCACGAGCAGTCGCACGGCGAATCGTTCCTCGCGCTGCTGACCGAGCGCTTCCGCGGCAACGGCCTCTACCTGCTCGACGAACCCGAGGCCGCGCTCTCGCCGCAGCGCCAGCTTGCCGTGCTGTCGCGCATCCACGACCTGGTGCGCGCCGATTCGCAGTTCCTCATCGCCACGCACTCGCCGATCCTGATGGCCTACCCCGATGCGTGGATCTACCGCCTCGGCGCCGACGGCGTGCAGCGCATCGCCTACGAGGACACCGAGCACTTCCGCGTGACGCGCGATTTCCTGGCCGATCCGCAGCGCATGCTGCGCGTGCTGCTGGAGCCGTGAGCCGCCTGCCGGCGCCATTCGCGCCGGGGTTGGCGCTACCATTGCGGTCGGCGGGCGTGATGACGGCAGCCCAGGCAGCAATCAGACTCGGATAAAGGAAGACAAGCTTTGGAATTTCCCTCGCAGATCGTCCCGGTGGCGCCCGGCACCCCGGAGCAGCCCTATTTCGGCATCGACGTGCCGCTGATGCGCCACCTTGGCCTGCAGCCGGTGCAGATCGAGGAGGGCCTGTGCCGCACGCGGCTGCCGGCCAGCCCGTTCCTGGTCAACAGCCGCGGCGACGTGCACGGCGGCACGCTGATGGCGGCGCTGGACTTCACGCTCAGCGGCGCGGCGCGCTCGCACGCGCCGATGCAGACCGGCGTGATCACCATCGACATGTCCACGCATTTCCTCGCCGCCGCGCGCGGCGAGCTGCACCTGGAGGCGCGCTGCATGCGGCGCGGCGCGCGCATCGCGTTCTGCGAGGGCGAGGTGAAGAACGCCGGCGGCGAGGTGGTGTGCGTGGCGCGCGCGGCGTTCAAGCTGGTGCCGCTGAGCAGCGGCGGCAACTAGCCGCCCCGGGCGCCGCCGCGGCCGGCCGTCAGGCGGGCCGGTAGACCTGGGCGAAGCGCGCCTGCTGCACGATGCCGTAGTCGCCCGGCGCGTACTGCATCAGCCAGTCGCCGGCCTCGCCGCGCAGCACGTCGCCGCCGGCCGAGCGGGCGATGCCGAAGGCCGCCGCCATGCGCTTTGCCAGCACCGTCGCAGGCTGGTTGCGGTAGGCGCCGTCGCGCCCGTGCGCGCCGGCTTCCAGCGGCTCGTAGCGCGCGTCGAAGCGGTCGCGCGACACCACCCAGCGGTCGCCGGTGGAGCCGGTGACGAGGGCGTCGCCGGGCTGGTAGCGGTTGGGGCCTTCGAGGCTGGCGAGCTCGCCGGGCACGGCGGCGAACGCCACCTGCACCACTTCGTGTTTCCGGTAGGGCGCGGCGGCGGGGTCGGTGCGCAGGTCGATCTGGGACAGCAGGGTCATGGCGTGGCAAGGATGGCGCTGGCGGCCGGACGATGGAGAGCCCGATCATACCGCCGCCCGCGGGCCGGTGTGCCGGCCCGCGCGTCATCCCATCGCGCGCGGCGCGAAGGCGTGGTTGAGCGGGCCGTTGCCGGCGCCGAGCTCGAGGTCGGCGCCGGCGACGATGGCCTCGGCCACGTAGTCGAGCGCCGCGTCCACCGCGTCCGCCAGCGCGTTGCCGCGCGCGAGCTGCGCGGCGACGGCGGCGGCCAGCGTGCAGCCGGTGCCGTGCAGGTTGTGGGTCTCCACGCGCGGGTGCGAGAACACGCGCACGGTGCCGTCGGCGGTCATCAGCAGGTCGTCGAGGCCGCCGTCGGCCGGGTCGAGGTGGCCGCCCTTGAGCAGCACGGCGCGGCAGCCCAGCGCCAGCAGGTCGCGCGCGGCCTGTTCCATCTCGCCGCGGCGGCTGATCCTGCGGCCCAGCAGCCACGAGGCTTCCGGCAGGTTGGGCGTGACCAGCACGGCGCGCGGGAACAGCAGGCGCGTCATGGCCTGGCTGGTGGCGTCGTCGGCCAGGGTGGCGCCGGAGGTGGAGATCATGACCGGGTCCACCACCAGCTGGCGGATGGCGTGGCGGTCCACCGCGGCGGCCACCGCCTCGACGATGTCGGCGGTGCCCAGCATGCCGGTCTTGGCGGCGTCCACGCCGATGTCGCTGGCCACCGCGTCGATCTGCGCGGCCACCATCTCCGCCGGGATCGCGTGCACGCCGCTCACGCCGAGCGTGTTCTGCGCGGTGATGGCGGTGATCGCGCTCATGCCGAAGCAGCCCAGCGCGGCGAAGGTCTTGAGGTCGGCCTGGATGCCGGCGCCGCCGCCGGAGTCGGAGCCGGCGATGGTCAGGGTGCGCGGAGGACGGTGTGTGGTCGGGGTCATGTGCGGTGCGAGGCAGGCCGCCGCGGGGCGGCGAGAAACGGCAAAGGAAGCAACAAAACAAGCAGCAAGAAAGAGCAAGAAAGGCGCCAGGGAAGGCACTAAAGACAGCGCCAAAGACAGCACCAACGGAAGCGCCAGGCAAAAAATCACGCGGCGCCGGTGCGCGGCGCCGGCGGTCAGGCTACAATACCGCCACTCCGAGGAGCGTTGCAACGGATGCGACCATTGTGCCCCAGTGCGCGATTGGCCATTCGCCAGGCTCGGACTGTCTCAACGGCGCTCGCTGATCCGTGGCCCCCACGGTGGCGAGTCGACCTATCCGCCCGCTTTGCATGCCCGCGTTGCCCGGCATGCCCGCGCGCCGCGTATCCCCCCGCACTCGCCGCCATCGCGCCACTCTTCACCGGAGTGAAACATGAACGCAGTGACTGACCTGAAGAACGACTACCTGGTCGCCGACATCAACCTGGCCGGCTGGGGCCGCAAGGAAATCGCCATCGCCGAGACCGAGATGCCCGGCCTGATGGCGATCCGCGACGAGTTCGCCGCCGCCCAGCCGCTCAAGGGCGCGCGCATTGCCGGCTCCCTGCACATGACCATCCAGACCGCCGTGCTGATCGAGACGCTGGTCGCGCTCGGCGCCGACGTGCGCTGGGCCTCGTGCAACATCTTCTCGACCCAGGACCACGCCGCCGCGGCCATCGCCGCCTCGGGCACGCCGGTGTTCGCCTTCAAGGGCGAGTCGCTGAAGGAATACTGGGACTTCACCCACCGCATCTTCGACTGGAAGGACGGCGGCACCCCCAACATGATCCTCGACGACGGCGGCGACGCCACGCTGCTGCTGCACCTGGGCGCGCGCGCCGAGAAGGACGCCACGCTGATCTCCAAGCCGGGCAGCGAGGAAGAAACCTACCTGTTCGCCGCCATCAAGGACAAGCTGGCCAAGGACCCGACCTGGTACAGCCGCAACCTGGACGCCATCAAGGGCGTGACCGAGGAAACCACCACCGGCGTGCACCGCCTGTATCAGATGGCGCAAAAGGGTGAACTCCGTTTCCCGGCCATCAACGTCAACGACTCCGTCACCAAGAGCAAGTTCGACAACCTGTACGGCTGCCGCGAGTCGCTGGTGGACGGCATCAAGCGCGCCACCGACGTGATGATCGCCGGCAAGGTCGCCGTGGTGGCCGGCTACGGCGACGTGGGCAAGGGCAGCGCGCAGGCGCTGCGCGCGCTGTCGGCGCAGGTGTGGGTGACGGAGATCGACCCGATCTGCGCGCTGCAGGCCGCGATGGAAGGCTACCGCGTGGTGACGATGGACTACGCCGCCGAGCATGGCGACATCTTCGTCACCTGCACCGGCAACTACCACGTCATCACCCATGACCACATGGCGAAGATGAAGGACCAGGCCATCGTCTGCAACATCGGCCACTTCGACAACGAGATCGACATCGCCTCGATCGAGAAGTACGAATGGGACGAGATCAAGCCGCAGGTCGACCACGTGATCTTCCCCGACGGCAAGAAGCTGATCATCCTGGCCAAGGGCCGCCTGGTGAACCTGGGCTGCGGCACGGGCCACCCGTCCTACGTGATGAGCAGCTCGTTCGCCAACCAGACCATCGCCCAGATCGAGCTGTGGCTGGAACGCGATAGCGGCAAGTACCCGGTCGGCGTCTACACGCTGCCCAAGCACCTGGACGAGAAGGTCGCGCGCCTGCAGCTCAAGAAGCTCAACGCGCAGCTGTCCGAGCTGACCGACCAGCAGGCCGCCTACATTGGCGTGAAGAAGGAAGGCCCGTACAAGGCCGACCACTACCGCTACTGATCGCGGCGGGCCGGCGCGCGCGCTGCGCGCCGGTTGATCGCGCGCATTGATCGCGCGCATTGACCACGCGCATTGATCGCGGCCGTGGATCGCGGGTACGATCGCACGGCCGGGCTGTCCCGGCCGCCGGGCCGCGGCGCGCGGATGCGCGCCGCGGTGTTCCGCATCCTGTTTCGTCTGACCCGAGCTAGGGAGTCGTCATGAGATTGCTGG
>NZ_AQPL01000425.1:0-1718 GCF_000395345.1 Cupriavidus sp. WS
TCCGCATCCTGTTTCGTCTGACCCGAGCTAGGGAGTCGTCATGAGATTGCTGGCCGTCTGGATCATCAACGCCGCCGCGCTGTTCCTGGTGGGCAACCTGATCAGCGGGATTCACCTGGGCGGCTTCGGCTCGGCCATGATCGCCGCGCTGGTGCTGGGCCTGGTCAACACCCTGATCCGCCCGATCCTGGTCATCCTCACGCTGCCGGTGACGCTGCTCACGCTCGGCCTGTTCATCTTCGTGATCAACGCGCTGCTGTTCCTGTTCGTGGGCAAGCTGCTGTCCGGCTTCGTGGTCAGCGGCTTCGGCGCGGCGCTGCTCGGATCGATCCTGTACAGCGTGATTTCCTGGGCGCTGTCGAGCCTGCTGCTCGGCGAACGCCGCAGCGCCTGACGCACGCCAAACCTTCCAGCGCGCCGCGCCACACGCGGCGCGCCACCATCATGCAAGACCGCTACTTCAGCTTCGAATTCTTCCCGCCCAAGACGGCCGAGGGCGCCGAGAAGCTGCGCAATACGCGCGCGCAGCTCGCTCCGCTGCATCCCAAGTACATCTCGGTGACGTTCGGCGCCGGCGGCACCACCCAGCAGGGCACGCTGGACGCCGTGCTGGAGATCCAGCGCGACGGCATCGAGGCCGCGCCGCACCTGTCGTGCGTGGGCTCCACGCGCGCGAGCATCCGCCAGATCCTGCAGACCTACCGCGACGGCGGCATCCGCCACATCGTGGCGCTGCGCGGCGACATGCCCTCGGGCATGGGCGAGATCGGCGAGTTCCGCTACGCCAACGAACTGGTGGAATTCATCCGCGCCGAGACCGGCGACTGGTTCCACATCGAGGTGGCGGCCTATCCCGAGTACCATCCGCAGGCCAAGTCGCCGCGCGTGGATCTGGAGAACTTCGTGCGCAAGGTCAAGGCCGGCGCCGACTCCGCCATCACCCAGTATTTCTTCAACGCCGACGCCTATTTCCGCTTCGTCGACGACGCGCGCGCGATGGGCGTGGACGTGCCGGTGGTGCCCGGCATCATGCCGATCACCAACTCCTCGCAACTGATGCGCTTCTCCGAGATGTGCGGCGCCGAAGTGCCGCGCTGGATCGCCCGGCGCCTGGAAGGCTTCGGCGACGACCGCGAATCGATCCGCGCGTTCGGCCTCGACGTGGTCACTGCGCTGTGCGAGCGCCTGCTCGCGGCCGGCGTGCCGGGGCTGCATTTCTACACGCTCAACACCGCCGGCGCCACCAAGGCGATCTGGCAGCGCCTCAAGCTCTGAGCGCCGGGCGCTTCACGCATGGCCACCGCGCGCCGCCCCGATCCCTTCGTCGACCATCTGCTCGAGCTGATGGGCCCGCTGGCCGCGCGCATCGGCCCCATCACCGCGCGCCGCATGTTCGGCGGCCACGGGCTGTATTACGACGGGCTGATGTTCGCGCTGGTGTCGGACGGGCGCTGCTGGCTCAAGACCGACGAGCAGACCCGCGCGCGGTTCGAGGCCGAGGGCGGCGAGCCGTTCCGGTATAGCAGCCGCGGGCGTGAAGTCACCATGCGGCATTATCTGAGTCTGCCCGCAGTTTGTCTGGAGTCGGCGGAGGAGATGACGACGTGGGCGCGGTGGTCGGTGGAGGCTACGTTGAGGTTGGCTAATCAGGTGGGGTGAGTTTTTTGGGGTTTGGGTTTGGATGGGATTCTTGTTCGGGCTGTTGTGGGCCTTGAGGC
>NZ_AQPL01000426.1:0-25006 GCF_000395345.1 Cupriavidus sp. WS
CTAACTATTTACGGATAAGCTCTTAGTTGGCTCGTTCGATCGATTAGTGGGGGCCGCGAAAGCTTCACGCCTGAAGTCCATGGTGCATTAGCGACCCGCGCCTACGAAGCCACCTTCATGGCCGGCCAGCCGGCGCTGGCCCCGATGCGCTTCAGCGCACTGAATTTCTGCGGCCAACCGTGGGAGCCGCAGCAGGCGGAGTACGACGGCGGCACCACGCTCACGCTCTGGCACCACGACCTCTACTACGGCAACCGCGTCGGCGCGCGCTTCTCGTTTGCCGACCAGTACATGGGACTGGTCGGTCAGCCGTCGCGCGAGTAACCGGTGCGAATAACCGCCGAGAGTACACCCCGATCAAAGCCAGGCCAGACCAGCAGGCGCTGCTCAGCTGAACCCGCCGCGCATCAAAACCGCCACCTCACCGGCGAATAGAGGCGGTTCCTGACCAGCGTTCACACGGCTGAGGAGAAGTCTGCAAAATACTGTGTATCGGTGTTGATCAGGTGGCGTAGGTCACGCCCGAGCCGGTCCAGTTTCCACACGACCAGCGTATCCCCCTCTCGCAGCGCCTTCAGGCAACTCACCAAGCCGGGTCGGTCCTCGCGCTTGCCCGATGCCTGGTCTTCGTAGAGATGCGCCGGATCGACATCGGCAGCGATCAGCGCGTCGCGCTGCAAGTCGGTGGCCTGGGAGCCGTCCGCCTTCGATACCCGCATGTAGCCAATTAGCACTTCGATACCCGCATGTAGCCAATTAGCATGTTGCCCCTGTCACATATACGTTCGATTATGTGACAGTGTGCGCCGGAAAATTCTGGCCGTCAAAATTTGTCACTTAACCCGTCATTCTGTCTAAGACATGCAAAGGGTCCATCAGGCTCGTAATGTGACAGAAATTCCGGGGGGATGCCTTCCTTTGCAAAGGTGGCTCGCAACTGTTCCAGGGAAGCTGGGTCGCGCCGACCATAGGAAGCCAAGGCGAACAGCGAGCGCGCCGTCTCGGGGTTGTGCCGCGCTTCAATGATCGCCTCACTGATAGCTTGGACCGCCCGTTGCCAGTGATTGACGGGTTCGGGCTTCGGCGCTTTCGCCGGCAGACCACTGGTGAACCCGGTTTGGGGCTCGGACCAGAACAGCTTTGCATGCTCGCCTGGCGGGCTTATATCCCTCACCTCAATCAAGCTGATTGCCGCTGCCGCTGCCTCCAGCATCTGCAACCGTACTGCCGGGTTCAGGGTTTCATACGGTCGCCACAGACTTTGCCCAGCACGCAGCGGATGCCCGCAGCCTTGCCAGACTTGGCGGAGATACCCCGCGTAGGTTCCGCACGCCGAAAGCGGGGTGTTCAGCTCATCGAGCAGCGTGCGTAGCAGCCGAAACCACAATCCAGCGTGGATGCGTCGGCGCGGCAGCTCCACATGGCCGGTCGTCAGTGCCTGCCAGGTACGCCGGTCCATCACTGCAATCGGGTCGCTGGCGGTGCGCGGCGCAGTGTCGGCGTTCTCCCAGCCGAGAAACCGCCCAGGCACGCCCCAATAGGATTCCAGCCAGCAGCCATGCAGCGGGCAGCTCAGCATCAAGGGCAGCTTCCATGCAAGCAATACGGCTTGGTTTGCCGGGTCGTTCAGACAGAGCGGACAGGCGCGATGTATCGGCTGGCTGGGCAGCCAGGCACGCCAGCTCGTGATGGATCGCGTCCTACGGCGGAGTTTCGGCAGCAGCACCGAGAGCTGGAACGCATAGGTTTCCAATGCATCTGGAATCTGATCATCAAGACTGTCCAGTAGCCAAGGCACCCAGCCGGCGAAACTCATGCAACGCAGCCGATCCGGCTCGATGCCGCTCCGCAGGGAGAGCATCTCCAGCAGCGCCAGTGGTGGCGCGGTGTCCAGGTCATCAACCTGACCGTGACCAAGATCGTGCTCCAGCAGCTCGGACACCTCCATGTGATAGCAAAGGGCCACGCGGTTGAGCCACGAAGACAAGGCTTCGCCTTCCCTGGGAGCCGGATGCAGTGGCCAGCGTGGCGCTGGCTTCACATCAGTTCCCGCTCGAATTGCCGCCGCCGCTCGCTGGGACCGGTGTAATCGGCCATGCTGAGCGTGCGATGGTTGATCGCTTCCTCGCAGCTCTCCACGGCGACGATGGCCGCTGCCATCAGCAAGTGCGCCAGTTCGCCTATGGTGCCCTCGCTGCGTGTGAGCAGGTAGCGGGCCATGTCCAGCGTGGCAATCGACGAGGGTCGCCGCAGAGGAAGCGAAGCGGCGAAGCTGGCCAGCAGTGAGCAGCAATCGTCGTTGGCCTCCCACAGCGGCAGCATCATCGGCTCGAAGCGGTTTTCCAACTGGTCATCCGAGCGGATGGCCAGATAGGCGTCGCGCGTGCCAACCCCGACCAGTGGGATGCGCAGTTCGTTGCCGAGGAAGCGCAGCAGATTGAGGAATTCCCGGCGGTTGACGCTGTTACCAGCCAGGACGTTGTGCAACTCGTCGATCACCAAAATGCGCACGCCGACCTTGCGCAGCAGTGCCAGCGCCAGTTGCTCCATTTCCGGCAGTCGTGGGCGCGGTCGCAATGGCGCACCCATCGCCGCGAGCAGCGCGACGTAGAAGCGGATCACAGACGGCTCGGACGGCATCTGCACGACCAGCACCGGGATGTGCTCCTGGTCGGCATCGGCGCTGGCCAGATGCGTGCGCCGGAATTTCTCGACGATCATCGACTTGCCGTTGTTGGTTGGGCCAATCAACAGCAGGTTGGGCATGCGTTGTTTGTTTGGCCACGCATACAGGGCTTCCAGCCGGTTCAGCGCCTCGATTGCTCGCGGATAGCCGATCCAGCGGTCGGCGCGAAGGCGATGGATGCGTTCGTCCGCCGGGAGACGTGCCAAGCCCTGGGCCGCCGGCAGCAGGTGGGACAGGTCGATGATGGGATATTCTTCCACGGCTACCACTCCTCAATCTGGTCGAACGGTTTGGCCGGCGGCTGGTTGTCCGCCTGCTGGTCATCCATGTCAGCGTCCGGTGGTGGCGTGGCTTTGACAGGCGGTGCCGTTGCCTTGAGATGCTGGCGTCGATCTGCGTCGCGCCGCGCCTTGCGCGTGGTCTTCTGCGCGGTGGTCACGATTTTGCGCATCTGGTCGATCATGCGGAACAACGCCGACTCATCCACCTGTTCGCGCCCTTGCTGCCGCAATTTCATCAGCGCCTGCCGTTGTTCCCAGAGGGTGACAGCCGGGTGCGACAAGGTACGGTAGGGAATTTCCAGGTAGTGCTGCCCCTCTGGTTCCAGCACCCATATGCGGCTGATGTCGCGTGGGTCTCGCCGGATCAGGAACGCAGGCGAGCGGTCGCGCCGAGCTATCCACGGCTTGAGCGCATCGGCGTAGTAGTGGATGTGGTCGATGACGAAGCCGGTGCGGGTCAGCGTGCGGCGGATGATGGGCAGAAAATCGACCAGAAAAGCCGTGGCGCGAGTGATGACGGTTGGCACGCCGGTCCGCGCGATAGCTTCGGCCCAGCGCGCGGCCGGCGGTTGGAGCAGGCCGTTGTGCACAGAGCCGTGATAGGTGCCGACCGCCAAGGCGAGCCAGCGCTCCAGCTCGCGCAGTGTCAGGGTGGCCATCTTCTCGGAGGCGTATTCCCCGCGCTGGTCAGGGTTGGAGAAGGTCGTTCCCGGCAGTTCGTCGTGGATCATCTGCATCGCCGTGCCGATGATCCGTTCTACGATGCCGCCGTAGTGCGGCTGCCCGAGCGGGCGATAGTCTAGCCGGATGCCATGCTGCTCGCAGCCACGGCGTAGCGCTTCACTCTTGAACTCGGCTGCATTGTCCAGATAAAGCTGCCTGGGCTTGCCGCTCATCGGCCAGTCCATTTCCACATTCAGCCCTTCCAGCCAGGGACGCTTGTCACAGGCGACATGCGCTAGGCACAGGCCGACTGAGACGGCTGACGGGGCTTCCAGCGTGACGACCATGCCGAGCACGCAGCGGGTGAACACGTCGATGGCGACGGTCAGGTACGGGCGGCCAATCGGTTGCCGGTCGCGCTCATCAACCACGATCAGGTCTATCACCGTGTGGTCAATTTGCACCTGCTCCAGCGGTACTGTCAGGGCAGGCGGTACACCGCCGGCACCTTGCAGGTCACGGGCGGCATCTTGCCCTTCCCGGCGGCGCGTGGTTTTGAGCGGATCGAGGCCGACGATCCTCAGTGCCACGGTGTTGCGCGTCGGCACCCGCAGGTTCTGCGCCTTGCACGCCCGCGCCACCTCGCGGTGAAACGCTGCCAAGCTGCGCTTCTGCTTGGTCAGGAACCGCTTTTGCAGCAGCTCGCGGATGATGCACTCGACCGATTCCGGCAAGCGCCCCTTGCCTTTGCCGCCGCCGGAATGGCCGGGCACCAGGTCAGTCACGAGGCCGCTGCCTTGCCGGGCACGTCGGATCAGGACGTACACCTGTCGCCGAGACAAGCCCAACGCCTGAGCCGCCATATCGGCCGCTTCGTGCCCGACCGTCTCCGACTGCGCCAACGGGCCAATGATCTCCGCACGACGGCGCGCACGCTCCCATACCTCATCAGGCAGAGTGGCCACGCCTTGCTCGGGAATCCGTGGGGTGTCGGTCGCCATACTCACCTCGCTTTGGTGCACACGAGTATTGAGCATAGTCGAGACTGGTGCAGATGACTTCTGATATTGGGCTTTCAGGAGCGGGCTGCACAATAGCCGTTACGCCCAATCAACTGGTGCAGTCGTCTTCTGAAAATAACATTATCTTGGCCGGGTCGTTATTGGCGGGTCTAAATGGCCGCTCCGTGGATCTCATCGCCAGAAATGGCGATGCGAGATCCAGGGCAGGGCGGCCGCCATCGTCAGACCTGGCGATGGTCGACGCCGGCGCGCATCGTCGGATGTGGCGATGCGAGCTCGAGGTCGGTGGCCACCGCCGGCGACCTGGTGCCATCGTCGGCAATGGCGATGCTGCAGCTCGACGTGCGCGGCCTGGTCGTCTCGGCATCGTCGGATGCGGCGATGCTCGAGCGAGGCGAAAAAAAACCGCCTCGGGGTGTCCGAGGCGGCAAGTCTGCATGCGGTTCAGGGAGGAAGAAACCGCGCCGGCGATCAGGGAGGAAAACCGCGCGGCCTGATGTGCAGCTCGGCCACTTTAGCCGGATTTTTCGACTTATCCGATGCGAGCGGCCCGCCGTGGGCGCTGCTCGATCTGCTGTTGCTTTTTCTCGACGTGCTTCTGCTCCTGGTGCTGCTGCTCGTCGCGCTGCACCTGGCTGATGGCCGCGCCGATCTGCCGCTTCACGCCCTCGATGCCCAGCTCGCTCTTGTGCGCCAAGTCGTTGAAGTCGGTGTGCTGCTTCATCGTGGACAGCGCCGCGATCTGCGCGCCGCTCAACATCGACGCCTTGAGCTTGGCCGCCTCGTCGCCGGCCAGCTCGACCTTGCCGGCGGCGGCGTCGGCAAGGCGCTGCTCGGCGCGCAGGTGGGTCTTGAAGCTGTCGGGCGTGATGGCGGGCAAGTCGCGCGGGTAGGTGTTCTCGGCCGGCGCGAAGATCGGGAAGATCGCCTTGCCGCCCACGGCCTGGGCGGCCGCCTCGGCCTTCTCCCGGCCGGGGTTGTTGCCGTGGGTCATGACCAGGTGCCGGTCGTCGTCGCCGGCGATGATGATCGGCTTGTCCGGGAACTTGGCGTGCAGCGCCTTCGCCACGGCCTCAAGGTTGCCGCTGTCGAAGGCGGCGACCGTGGCGTGGCCCACGGCCTCGGCCACCTGGGCCGCCGTGGCGTAGCCCTCCGAGATCACCAGCGCCGGCGCGGCCGCCAGGGCGTCCATGCCGCCGACCGGGTGGAAGCATCCTTCCTTCTTCGAGTCCTTGGCGAACCGCTTAGTGCCGTCCTCCTGGATGTATTGCATCGTCCATTGCTTGCCCTCTGCGTCGAAGGCCGGGATGTAGGTCTTCTGGCCTTCGCGGTCGGTCATCACGCCGGCCTGCGCCTGGATGCCTTTGGCTTGCAGGTAGGGCGTCGGCTGCTCGATGGGCACGAGGTCGGCCATCTGCCGACCGACGCGCTGCGCGGTGGCCTCCTGGGCCTTGTCCTGCTCGACGGCTCGCTGTGCCAGCTTCTCGGCCGCCTCGGCCTGGAGCTTGGCCTTCTCCTGGTCGCTCAAGGCGTAGCCCTTGCTCTTCCAGGTAATGTCCGTGCCGGTCTTGTTGTTGATGATCCGCCCGGCCGGGTGCCCGTCCAGGTGGCCCACGTAGAAGCCATCGAGCGCGCCCTTCTTGCCGCCCTCGACCGGCACGCGGTGCCGCTTGCCATCCATGATCGGGTGATCGCCCTGGGCGTTGCTGCCGGTGAACAGGCCGGCGCTGCGCATGGCCTCGGCGAACTCTTCCCTTGGCGTCATCGCTGGCCCTTGCTGGGCCTGCACGTTCTCGGGCTTCCAGCGTTCGAGCTTCGCCGCGTCGGCGCGCGGGCCGACATACCAGGACTTCGCGGCCTTGTCCCAAAGCGCGCCGGCGGCCTTGGCCGCGTTGCGCTGCTCGTAGGGCACGGCCAGGTACTGGCGGGCCTGCTGGGCCTGCTGCGCGGGCTTCTGCGCCTCGCCCTGGGCTTCGGGTGCCGGCTGGGCCGAACGCGGCTCTACGGCCGCTGTAGCGGCTCCCTGCGCCCATTTGGCGAAGGGAGCGGCATCGGTGCCCGGCGGCACGTACCAGGACTGTTGCTGCCGATCCCAACGCGCCCCGAGGCTCTTGGCCTCGTCCTTCTCCTTGTACGGCACGTTGATGTACTGCCGTTCGGGCTTCTCGGCCTGCGGCTGCGCCTGCTGCCGCTCGCGTTCCTGGCGCTCCAGCTCGGCCGCGCGGCGCTGCGCGTCGCTGTCGTTGAGCATGGCCGACGCCTCGGCGGTCTTGCGTGCCTCTTTAGCGGCTGAAATGTCCTCTTCGGTCGCGTTGGGGTCGCGCCGTACACGCTCTTCCTGCACGCGGGCCAGCTTGGCGGCGCGCTCGTGCTGGTTGTCGGTGCCCAGCGCATCGACCAGGTGCAGGCGCTCGGTCAGAGCCTCGGCCTGGCCCTCGGTGCGGGTGCCGGCGACGAAGGCAAAGGCGTCCTCGCCGAACTGCGCATCGGCCTTGCGCGCGTAGACCTGGAACGCCTGCGGCTCGATGCCGGCCTGGGCGGCATCGACGGTCTGGCCGTCCTGCTCGGCCACGCCGACGATGCGCAGCTCTCCGCTCCAGTCGGGCGGCAGCTCAACGCCAAGGTGTTGACGGGTCGCGTCGGCGAACGCCTGGCCGTCGATCTCGCCGGCGGCGAGCTGCCGGCGCGCGGCGGCGGCCTGCTCGATGCCCTGCACCGCGTCGGCAGGATGGGCGGCCAGCAGGGCGGCCGCCTGGTCGTTGGTCGGTGGGGTCATGTTCGCCTCCTGGTCTGCGACGGCCGCTTGCTGCTGGGTCAGCGCCGGCAGGGCCATCAACTGGTCGGGCGCGTAGTTGTTCAGCTCGTCCAGGCTGCGAACCTGGTGGGGTTCACCGTCCTGGTCGTGGAACGCAAAGATGCGCTGGCCGTCGCTCCACCTGGCTTCGGCGTCGATGCTCGACACGATCTGTTCGCCGTGCTGCTGGAGCTGCTGCGCGAGGTGGAGCTGTTCGGCCATGTTGGCGAACTCTTGCGCCAAGCCCTTGCGCTCCAGGTAGGCGTTGTCGGTGTCGGTGTGGCTCGGGTCGATGCCGAACACCGGCGACAGCCGGTCATGCGCGACCGCGTAGAACTGCTCGGGATCGGTGCCGGTGATGCTGCCCACGGTTTCGAGGCCACGGCTGCGCAAGGCGTCTTCCAGGGTGTCGCCCTGGAATGCCTGGTAGTGGCTGAAAGACACGTCCGGGTTGTCCAGGACTTCGGCAATGTCCACGGCCAGGGCCTGGGCCACGGCTTCGTCCTGGGCCTGGCTCTGCTGCTGGTCTTGCTCCTGAACCTGCTTCTGCTCGAAGGCCAGCACGTAGTCGTGAATCTTCTCGGCATCGGCGGCCGCGCGGAACACCTCCAGCGGCTCGTCTTGCAGCGCCTTGATCCACGAACCCACATAGGCGGCGTGCTGGCCCGGATCGTGGCCGATGCCCAGCTCGTCGCCGACGATCATGGAAGCGATTTCGGCGCGCAGCTCTTCCTTGGCGTACCCCTCGCTCCCGAACGGGTGCGCCAGGTCGCGGTCAAGGCGCGAAGCGTGGCCCGTCCAGTGGCCCAGCTCGTGCAGCGCGGTCGCGTAGTAGCGGTCGGAGCTGGGGAACTGGCCGCGCTCCGGCAGGGTGATGCTGTCGGTCGAAGGGCGGTAGAACGCCCGATCACCGGCGGCGTGGGTGATCGTCGCGCCCGAGGCTTTCAGGATGTGCTCGGCGCGCTCGACGGCGTTCCAAGTCTGTTCCTTCTTCGGCTGGAGCGGCGGCAGGCCGTCGATCTGCTCGCCGTTGAACACGGTCGCAAAGAACACGCGCGGCCGCTCCAGCATGACGGTTTCCTTGACCGGCTGGCCCTTCGCATCGAGGACGGGCCGGCCGCTGTCGTCCAGCTTGTCTTGCTCTTCGCTGAACTTCCAGTATTGAACCGGCGTGCCTTTCTCGCCCTTGCGAACCTGCGCGCCCACGGCGGCGGCCTGCTTGTAGGTCATCCAGCGCGCATCGCTGCGGCCCTGGGCCATCAGGTGGATGGCGTTGATCCCTTTGTACCGCTTGCCGGTGGTCGGGTTCATCGGCAGGTAGGCGTTGGGTTCGCCCGGCTCCCACGGCTTTTGCCACGGTGCGGTGCCGGCCTTGAGCTGCTCGATCAGCTTTTCGGCCACGACTTCGTGAAACGGCTTCTTCGGCTCCATGTTCTCGTCCCTTCGGAATAGCTCGTTGAACTGAGGGAAGTTCTGCTGTGTCCGGGAACGGTCGCGCAGGCCCTGGGCGACCATGCACACGATGTTGTGCAGGTCGTCGGCCTGCATGGGCCGCACGCGGGCGATGCAGGTTTCCGTGAATGACTGTTGGCCGCGCTGCTGCACCTGGTCGGCGACCTGGTGCTGGCTCGGCTCGATGCCCTCGCAGTGCAGGGCAAACACTTCCTCGGCGCGCACGTCCAGGGACTGGCCGGCATAGCGCCGGTTCACGTCATCCCATAGCGGCTTGAGGGTGGGTTCGTTGCGGGCGGCCGCCAGGCCGTCCAGCAAGGCGCGCTTCTCGCCCGGCGCGAAGGTGTTGGCCCCGTAGTGGCCTAGCACCTCGTGCCGCAGCGTCATCAGTAGGTCGCCGGCGCTCTCGACGTTCTGCAAGGGCACGTCCACGCGGCCACGGTAGGCGCGGCCGGCGTGCAGCGTCTCCTTGGGCACGTAGCCGCCCTTCATGTCGGCCGGCACCTCGGCCGCTCGCGGCCCGTACAGCTCGGCCGCGTCCTCGCGGAACTTGTAGGCCAGCTCCAGCGCGCCGGGGTAGTCGCGGACGAAAGCCCGCGTCACCCCTTGCGCCTCGGCTTTCGTGATCGGCATGGGTCAGCCCTCCGACGCCTTGCGCGCGGCGGCCTGGGCAACCGTCTCGCCGGGCCGCAGGTCGTACAGCTCGCGGGCGTTCGTGGTGGTGATGAACGGCGGGATGTCGGCGCTCGGGCCTTCGTCGTCCAGGAATGCCGGCTCCAGCGCGCCATCGACTTCCACCAGGTCGTCGCCGCTCGCGGCGGCGTCCTGCTCGGACAGCGCGTCCTCCACGAACGCGCCCACGCGCTCGGCTTCGTCGGGGTCGAACTCGACCTGGAAGCCGGGCGTCAGCGCGTCGGCCATCTTCTCGCGCACGGCCTCGCGGCCGGCGGCGTCGTCGTCAACCGGCGGCAGGACGGCCAGCGGCTCGTCGTGGGCGGCGGTGTTGGTGGTGGTTTGCTCGTTCATGGTCGATCTCCTTCGCTGTGGTCATTCGGATGCCGGGCCGTTGCGGCCCTTGCTGTAGTCGGGCCGACCCTTGAGGTCGGGGTAGGTCTGCTTGCATGTGGGGAAGTTGCTGCAACCCCACCAGAATTGCCCCTTCTTCTTGCTCGGCCGGCGCGACAAGCCGCTGCCGCAGGCCATGCACTTGTGAAGGGATGACACCGGCGCGGCTTCCTTGCCGCCGGCGATGGTCACGGCTCCGCTGTTGGCCTTCGCCACCTGGTCGCGGATGAACGTCTCTTGCTTCGTGATGAAGGCGTCCAGGGCGGCCGTGCCCTGCTCGACGCCTTTCAGCATCCGCTCGTAGAGCGCGGTCAGCACCGGGCTTTTCACAACCTCGGGCAGCGCGTCGATGACGCTGCGGCCGAGGGTCGTGCTGATGATCTGCTTGCCTTTGACGGCCAGGAACTCGCGCCGCTTCAACTCGGAAATGATCGACGCACGGGTGGCCGACGTGCCGATGCCGTCGCCCTCGCGCAGCATCTTCTTGTGCTCGGCATCGCTGACGAACTTGTGGATGTTCTCCATCGCGCGGATCAGCGTGCCCTCGGTAAAGCGCGCTGGCGGCTTCGTCTTGGCGTCCTTGCGGGTGGCGTCCGTGCAGGTCACGGCGTCGCCCTGGGCCATCGACGGCAGGGCCTGCGTGCCGCTGTCGTCGTCCTCGTCCTTCTCGCCTTCCTCGTCGGCCTGGCTGTACACGTCACGCCAGCCGTTGCGCGTGACTACCTTGCCGCTCGCGGCGAAGTTCTCGCCCGCGATCTCGACGCCCACGGTGGTCTGCATGTACTCGTGCAGCGGGTAGAACTGCGCCAGGTAGGCGCGCACGATCAGGTCGTAGATGTTGCGCTCGCGCTCGCTGAGGGCGGCCTTGCTGCCCTTCTGCATGGTCGGCACGATGCCGTGGTGCGCGGTGATCTTCGAGTCGTCCCACGTCTTGGACTTGATACGCGGATCGGCACCATCGACCAGGCCGGCCAGTTCGGGGTTGACGTGCTTGATCGCCTCCAGCACGCGCGGCGCGTCGGCGTGCTGCGACTCCGGCAGGTAGGCGCAGTCGGTGCGCGGGTACGAGGTCAGCTTGTGCGTCTCGTAGAGCGCCTGGCAGGTGTTCAGCACGTCCTCGGCGCTGTAGCCGAACTTGGCCGAGGCCAGTGCCGTAATGTCGGACAGGGCGAAGGCCAGCGGCTGGTTCTGCTTCTTGGCCTCCTGTTTGTACGCGGCGATGGTGCCCGGCTGGCCCTTGACGGCGGCCACCAGGGCGTCGGCGACGGCGGTATCGACAAGGCGGCCTTCGCTGTCCAGACCGGCTTGATCCTCCTTCGCCTTCCATGCGGCGGCGAAGCTGCCGCCGGCGTGCTGCACCACCGCCCGGATGGTGTGGTACGGCACGGCCTTGAATGCCTCGATCTCGCGGTCGCGGGCGACCACGAGGGCCAGCGTCGGCGTCTGCACGCGGCCCACGGTCAGCAGGGCGCGCGAGCCGCCGCGCTGCGCGCGCAGCGTGTACGCGCGGCTGAGGTTCATGCCGATCAGCCAGTCGGCGCGCTGCCGCCCGCGTGCAGCGTCGGCCCAGCCTGCATAGGTGGTGTTCTCCTTCAACGCGGCCAGGCCGCGCTTGACGGAAACGGAGTCCTGCGCGCTCACCCAAAAGCGGCGCACCGGCTTGCTGTTGCGGAAGTGCTCCAGCACTTCGTCAACCAGCAACTGGCCTTCGCGGTCGGGGTCGCCGGCGTTGACGATCTCCTTGGCCTCCTTGAGCAGCTTGCCGATCACGGCGAGCTGCTTCTTCGCGTCGTCCTTGGGCTTGAGAATCCAGCTCTCGGGGATGATGGGCAGCTCATCGACGCGCCAGACCTTCTTGCCGGACTGGCCGCGCGGCACGTCATCGGGCGTGTACTCGTCGGGGTCGGCCTGTTCGAGCATGTGCCCGAAGCACCAGGTCACTTTGTCGGTGCCGCACTCGATGAAGCCGTCGCCCTTGCCGGTCGCGCCCAGCTCGCCGGCGATGGCCTTGGCGACGGACGGCTTTTCTGCGATGAAAAGGCGCATGGTGTGTCTCCCTACCAGGTGATGACCGGACGGATCACGGTCTTGATTTGCGAACGATTGATCGGGCCGAAGTAGCGGCCGTCGAAGGATGTGGCGCTCACGTCCGACATAAGCAGCACCTCGGAATTGCCGAGCGTGTAGCTGTTGGACTGATAGCGCGGCAGCGGCCGACCGGCCTTGTCGGCCTTGATCGGCGCGCTGAGGGGCAGCAGCTCGCCGTTGACGCGCACGCCGTCATCGGCGACGGCGACGGCATCGTCTTTAGCGGCTAAAACGCGCTTCATCATGTAGCCGTAGCCGCCCTGGCAGAAGCCGGCCCCGATGTAGCCCCTCTCCTTGGCGTCATCGAACACGCCGAGCTGCGGCGGGCAGAAGAGGACGTAGGCCCCCTTCTCCACCGGCGCGCTGCTCGTCCAGTACAGGCCGACCGGAATGCTCTTGGTGGTGTTCACGCGGGCACCGGCGGCATAGCCGCCGGCGGCCAGCAGCAGGGCGGCCACGCCCGCGATGACGACGCCTGCCGCGATGCGTTTCAGGATGCGGCTCATATCGTGATGCCCTCCCCTTCCGTCTCGGCCTGTGCGACGGCGCGCAGGCGGTCGCTGACCTTGGGCGCAGGGATCGCGGCGCGTGCCGAGAACACTGGGTCTTTGAAGTACAGGGGTTGCTTGCCGTAGATCGCCGGGTAGCCCGCGACGTAGATCACCATGTCGCCGGCTTCTTCGATCTCGCCCTGGGCGTTCTTCTTTGGCCCCGGCATGCGCAGGCATTCGTCGGGCGTCAGCAAGGGCCGCTGCACTTCCTGGTAAGTGCGCGACACCTGGCCCAGCATCGCCGCCGTGCGGCGGCCGCTGGTCGTGATCTGCTCCTTCACCACGGTGGTCTGCCCGGTGAGGCGGGACAGGTGTTCGGCCGTCTCGACGCGGTTGGGCGGGTAGGCGTTCTGCACGTGGCAGTTCGACGTGATGCTTTCGTCGTGGCCGTAGCCCGTCTCGCGGCTCTTGAGCTGGTTAATGTCCTGGCAGATGAGGTAGCACTTGATGCCGTAGCCGGCCACGAAGGCCAGCGACTCTTGCATGATCTCCAGCTTCCCGAGGCTCGGGAACTCGTCCAGCATCATCAAGAGCCGGTGCTTGTAGTGCGCCACCGGCCGGCCGCCCTCGAAGTCCATCTTGTCGGCCAGCAGGCGCACGATCATGTTCACCATGACGCGCACCAGCGGCCGCAGGCGGGCCTTATCGTTGGGCTGGGTGACAATGTAGAGGCTTACCGGGTCGTCCTCGTGCATCAACTGCTTGATGCGGAAGTCCGACCGGCTGACGTTGCGGGCCACCACGGGGTCGCGGTACAGGGCCAGGTACGACTTGGCCGTGGACAGCACCGATCCGGCTTCTTCCTCGGGCCGATCCATCATGTCGCGGGCCGCCGAGCCGATGGCGTGATGGTTCTGGCCGTCTACGTGCCCGTAGGTCGCCATTTCCATCCAAAGCTCGCCAATGTCCCGGTTCGGGTCGGCCAGCATCGCATCGACGGACGGCAGCGTGGCGGTGCCGCCATCGTCCTTGGCCTTGTACAGCGCGTGCAGGATCACGCCGACCAGGAGCGCGAAGGCGGTCTTCTGCCAGTGCGAGTCCAGGCCCTTGCCGTCCGGGTCAACGATCAGCGTGGCAAGGTTCTGCACGTCACCCACCTCGTATTCGGTGCCGAGGCGGATTTCGTCCAGCGGATTCCAGCAGACGCCGCCCGAGGTGCTGGCCGGCTCGAAGCGCAGCACCTTGTTCTTGGCGTGCTTCTGCCGCCAGCCGGCGGTCAAGGCCCACAACTCGCCCTTCAAGTCGGTGATGACGCTGCTCGCGCCCCACGACAGCAGCGTGGGCACCACCAGGCCGACGCCCTTGCCCGAGCGCGTGGGCGCGTAGGTCAGCACGTGCTCGGGGCCGCTGTGCCGCAGGTAGAAGAAATTGCCGTCCTTGTCCTGCCAGCCGCCCACGTACACGCCGGTAGCCGTGGGTGCGGCCTTGCCGGTGACGATCTCCAGGACGTTGCGCTCGCGTGGCAGCAGGCCGGCCGCCTGAATGTCCTTCTTCTCGGCCCAGCGGGCCGAGCCGTGCAGGTACTCGTTCGCCTTCGAGCTGTTGGACGTGACGACCTTCGCCACGGCCACGCCCAGCAGGCCCACGGTCGAAACCAGCATCCCCATGCTGCCGGCCTTCATGATCTCGTCCGGGTACTGGCTGTACCACTTGTACGTCCAGTGCAGGATCGACCAGGGCGCGTACACGTGGCCCACGTTGGGGCCGAGGGTCGCGTGATAGGCGAACGTGTGGGCGAAGAACTGCGTCGCGGCCTGGAGGCCGCCGACCATCGAGGCCGCGCCCAGCACCGGCAGCAGCTTGCTCGGCTTCGGTTTGGCGGTTCGGACTTGCGGCCCTACCGCGTTGTTCATCTTGATCTTCATCTACTCCTTCCTTTCGACGTTTTGATGGAGCCTTTCGCGGTGATCGAGACGGCATCGCCGACCGCGATGCGCGTCAAGCGCCGGGCCGTGGCCTGGTCGATGGGCATAACCATGACCTCATCACCTCGTTTCAAGAGGGCCAGCGCCTGGCCCTCGATAGTCCTGGTGCCCTGGAACGTGAGCGCACCATCACCGGCAGTATATCGGGAATGCTTCGGTATATCGAAACCTTTTAGGCGCTTTGCCTCGCGTTCGGCGATGTACTTGTCGGCGGCGGCGACGCCCGGCGGCGTCTGGCCTACTCCTGTTCCTGGCCGAGAAATTCCCCGTCGCAGTGCGTGATCTGGTTGGGTTCCTTGCTGCTCCACGTGACGAGGAACATCACGCGGCAATAGCACTTCACTTCCGCCGGCGATGCGAACCACACCGAGTTCGGACAGTGCTCGCAAACGGTGCTGGCTTTGGGGCGGCGGTTTTCTTCCAAGGCGTCCAACGTCGGGCTTCCGGTGGACGGTGGCGGCGTGAAGGCCGGCGTCGGCGCGGTCGCCTCGGCCGGCGGCTGGCCGGCCGTCGCCTGCTCGGGCGACGGCTGCGGCTCCGGTAGCGTGCTGGTCGGCAGCGGGCCGCTGTCCAGGGCCGCCAGCGCCGCGTCCAGTTCGTCCTCGATGCTCTGGTCTTTCGGTTCGCTCATGGGTGTTCTCCTTGTTCAAAAGCGCCTGCCGCCGGCTCTCAAGAGCCGGATCGGTGAAGGTGATGGGTAGCTGGGAATCGACGGCGGCGCGGATCATCTGCGCCTTGAACTCCACCGTGCCGTTGACGGTGATGCGGTTGCCGTAGCGTTGCATCGCCAGGCGCAGGGCTTCTTGCAGCCCTTCGCGCGTGGCCTCGCGGGAGACTTGCAGGCGGTCACCGTCATCGCGCACGGCGCTCATGCCGGCGCGGAAGATGATCGTCCCCTTCTTCGTGATGTTGTCCACCGCCGGCGCGTGGCCGGGCTTCGCCTGGCCCTCGCCCCGGATGGTGTTGCCCTTGAGGCCCTGGGCCGCCTCGCGGGCGCGCAGGGCGGCCAGGGCGTCGGCGCCGCCGTGCTGCGCCTCCTTCTTGAGCCAGTCGGCCCACGTGCGCCGGCTGTGCTCGGCGTAGAGGGCCGTGCGCTCCTGCTGGAACTGCTTGTTGATCGCCTGGAGTTCGCTGCGCAGGGCCTTGCTCGCCTGGGCGTACAGCAGCTTCTTGTTCGCGCGGCCCTCGCCGACCACCTTAATCGTGGCGCGGCGCAGGCGGTTCGACCTCTTGGCCGCCTCGATCAGCCGATCCTTGCGATGCCGGGCGCGCTCCAGGGCCTGGGCGCGCGCCGTGGTCAAGCTCTGCTGCTCGGCCTTGTACTTCGCGTACAGCTCCACGGTGTTGACGCGAAGGCGGATGGGGTCTTTGCGGTACTGCCGCTTCGCGGTGGTTTGCGCCTGCCGTTCGGGCGAAGCCTCGAACGGGCCAAGCCGCGCCTCCAGGCTCGGCTTGGAAAGGTCGCGGGCTACTGTGCTCGCCTTCACCATCGTTCCGTCGCCGGCCTCGAACACGAGGCCATTGGCGCGGACGCGCAGCTCCATTCCGTTGTCCCGCATGACCTGGTGCAGTTCCTGCCAGGACTGCGCGCCCTTGATCTCGTCCAGGCACTCGCGCTTGATCCAGCCGACCAGGCTTTCAACGCCGGCATGCCGCTCCATGTCGGCGGCCCGGCCCTCCGCGCCGCGCTTGCGCGGCTCGTGGTTGTCGCGCTCCAGGCCGTAGTCGCGCTCCAGGGCCGTGCAGAGTTCCGCCAGCGCCCGGTGCGGGTAGTACGGCTCGTGCATCGTGTGCCGCGTCGGGTGAATCTTGTTGATGGCGATGTGGATGTGCAGGTTGTCGGTGTCGTTGTGGACGGCACTGATTCGCTGATGCTCGCCATAACCCAGCCCGACGCAGATGCGTTCCTCAATCGCGCGCAAGGTGTCGGCGCTGGGCTGCTCGCCGGCCCGGAAGCTGACGATCAGGTGGTAGGTCTTGTCGCCCTTCGCGCGGGTGTTCGTGTGCTGGGTCGCCAGCACCTCCGTGATGGCGTCCTGGATGGAACCGGCTTCGCAGTTCGTCGCCTGCACGTGGCCCAGCCGGTGGTCTTTGCTTTGGGCGTCGGTGATGTAGTTCGCCAGGCCCGCGAAGTCGCTCTTGCCAAGCGAGCGCATCGGCACGTGCTTGGCGATCATGGCCGCCCCTCCGGCTTTTTAGCCGCTAAAGAAGTCAAGGCTCGGCCCTCGGCTGAACCACGGCCTTCATGATCCGGCTCATTTCGTCCTGGGTGGCCTCGATCCGGCCCAGCAGGGCCAGGATGGTCGCCTCGCCGAACTGGAGCGTTCGCACGTCATCGGTCAGCCAGAGCTTGAGCAGGCCGCCAAGGCGGCCAAGGTCGCCGTTGACGCGCACCAGCTCGCGCACGTGCTGGTAGTCCATGACGCCCTTGATCTGGTAGCCCTGGCCCACGTCGCGCAGATAGCGCGCCACGCTGACGCCCGCCCTCTTGGCGTTCGCCTCGATCTCGTCTTTCTCTTCGGGGAACACCGGCACCCGCAGGTGCTGCCGCCGCCGGCGGCCGTGTTCCTTTTCGTCGTTCTCCATGCCTCGCCTCGTCTCTCATGCCGGCGGTAGCCGGCTGCCTCGCAGAGCAGGATGACCCGTTGAGCGCCCCCGGCGCGAATAAGGGACAGTGAAGATAGATAACCGGCTCGCCGGTTAGCTAACTTCACACATCCTGCCCGCCTTACGGCGTTAATAACACCAAGGAAAGTCTACACCAGCCATTACGATTTATCCGCAACTATCGCGCTATCAGGCCGCAAAAGCAGCAACGGATATAGCGAAAACCGCCACAATGGCCCATAATGCCGCTATCGAAGCGTGCCAATGCACGCCGATAGCGGACTTTTTGCGTTTCCGTAGCGCCGCTTAGTAGCGTTACATTTGCGATGAGAGGATTAGATGGACGAACACGATGCCAAAGACCTACCCCGAAGAGCTGGCTGAATGGGTGAAGGGACGGGAAGCCAAGAAGCCGCGCCAGGACAAGCACGTGGTCGCGTTCCTGGCCGTCAAGAGCGACGTTCAAGCGGCGCTCGATGCGGGCTATGCGATGAAAACGATCTGGGAGCACATGAAGGAAACCGGCCGGCTGCGCTGTCGGTACGAAACCTTCACCCAGCACGTGAAGCGGTACATCAAGGCCGCGCCGGTAGCTTCCCCGCCGCCTCCCGCCACTCCCCCGGACAGCCAGCCCAAGGGCGCGAAGCCCGAGCCGAAGGCCGCCCCGCCGGCCTCGGAATCCAAGAGTGAGCCGCCCAAGATCGGCGGCTTCACGTTTGATGCGACTCCAAAGAAAGAGGATTTACTGTAATGGCGAAAATTCACATGGTTCTGCAAGGCAAGGGCGGCGTCGGCAAGTCGATGATCGCGGCCACCATCGCGCAGTACAAAGCCGGCAAGGGACAGAAGCCGCTTTGCATCGACACCGATCCGGTGAACGCGACGTTCGAGGGCTACAAAGCCCTCAACGTGCGCCGGCTCAACATCATGGACGGCGACGAGATCAACACCCGGAATTTCGACGCCCTGGTCGAGATGATCGCGTCGGCCGAGGGCGACGTCATCATCGACAACGGGGCCAGCTCGTTCGTGCCGCTGTCGCACTACCTCATCAGCAACCAGGTGCCGGCGCTGCTCCAGGACATGGGCCACGAACTCGTGGTGCATACGGTCGTCACCGGCGGCCAGGCCCTGGTGGACACGGTGAGCGGCTTCGCCCAGCTCGCCAGCCAGTTCCCGGCCGAATGCCTGTTCGTGGTCTGGCTGAACCCGTATTGGGGGCCAATCGAGCACGAGGGCAAGGGGTTCGAGCAGTTGAAGGCGTACACGACCAACAAGGGCCGTGTGTCCGCCATCATCCAGATTCCGGCGCTGAAAGAGGAAACCTACGGCCGCGACTTCGCCGAAATGCTCCAGGATCGGCGCACCTTCGATGAGGCCCTGGCCGATTCGGCGCTCACGATCATGACGCGGCAGCGGCTCAAGATCGTGAAAACCCAGCTCTTCGCCCAGCTCGAAAACGCGGCGGTGCTCTGATGGCGGCCGACGACAAGATCGAGGAGCTGATACGGGAGATCGCGGCCAAGCACGGCATCGCCGTGGGCCGCGACGATCCGATCTTGATCCTCCAGACCATCAACATGAAGCTGATGCAGGACAGCGCATCGGCCCAGCAGGAAATCTTGGACGCCTTCAAGTCGGAACTGGAGTCCATCGCCCACCGATGGGGTGATGACGCCAAGGGAAAGGCGGAAAGGACGCTCAACGCGGCGTTGGCGGCCAGCAAGGACGCCATGACGCGGGGAATGCAGGAGGGCGCGAAGGCGGCCGCCGAGGCCGTGCGGCGTGAGGTTGAGGCGGTGACGGCGCAGCTCGTCGCGCCGATCCGCGAGGCGCGGCGCGTCGCCATGATGAACATGGTCGCGGCCGGCATGGCGGTCGTGGCCGCCGGCCTGGCCCTGTGGGCCTCGCTGTAGATGGCGATGCGGGATCTCATCGTCAGAACTGGCGATGGTCGACCGCGCCGGCGGCATCGCCAGGTTCGGCGATGCTGGCCAGCTCCCGGCATCGTCGCTTGTGACGATGCTGCAGGATGATTCCACCAGGCCCTCGGCGGGCCTCCCTCGCCAGAAATGGCGATGCTCGAGAAAAAAGCCCGGCGACCGCCGGGCTTCGTTTTTATGCGGGCCTGGCTGACAGGCCCAAGGACTGCGATCTCCCTGGCCGCTCCTGGGCCTGGGATTGCTTGCGCTCCTGCTCCTGCTTGCGCATCAGCAGCTCATGCCGGCGGGCGGCCTCGCGCATGGCATCCCAATCGGAAGCCAGCTCGGGGTTCTCGGCGCGCATCTTGCGCGTCGCCAGCTCTTCGATCTTCGGCGAGTGCAGGCCCATGCCTTCCTTGATCTCGCGGACGGCCTCCAGGCGCGCGTGAAGCGTCTGCAAGCGGGCCTGCTGCTGCGCCTGCTGGTTCTGCCAGGCTCGCTTAGAGCCGGGCAAGGAAAGCCGGCCAGGCGCGGACGCCTGGGTCTGCTGCAAACGGGCCTGCTGCCGGTCGATCAGGTTTTCTAGCCTGTCCTCGATGTGCTCCACCTGGTCGTGCTTGGCCTGCACGTAGAGCGCCAGGGTTTCGGGGTAGGACTGCTCGACCGGGGCCGCCTCTAGGGTGGCCTGCTGCTCGATCTCGGCCGCCTGGGCGGCCTCCAGCAAGTCGGCTCCGGTGTCCTCGCGCGAAGCGCCGAAGGCGGCACCGCCGAGGGTGGCCGGCGCGCTGACGCGGGCCGGCTTGGTGGCGCGGCTCTCGGTGCCGCTGCCGGGGATGGTGAGTCGTTTCAAGGGCGTGCCTCCTTTTTAGCCGCTAAAGCTACATGGAGCGCCCCCGCGTCAGTTTCGGGGCCTCTGCGGCGACTGCCGCCTTGCCCTGGGCGTTGTAGCTGATGCTCTTTGCGCTCCCAATTTCAGGTACTTTATCGAAATCTGACCGAGCGTGCATGACAAAGTTCTTGCCGATCTGCTGGTACACGTTGGTGGCGTCGGCATGAACGATCACGCCGGCGTGGGTCTGCTTCTTGTCGGCCGCTTGGGCCGTGTACAGGTTGTAGATGCCGGGCTTCAACGCGCCCGCCTTGTCTACTTTCTGATTCGTCCAAGCGCCGTCCTTTTCGGCCTGAACGATGCGTTGACCGTTCATGACCAAGAGGCGTTCTTTCATCGGGCACTCCTATGGTTGCCGTAGTTCTCAAAAGGGTGATGGTGGCCCCATGCAAGCCGCGCTCCAACAAAAAAGCCGACCTCGGCAAAGCGAGGCCGGCTCTTCCCAGCGGCCGGGTTGTGCGTTTTGTCAGGGTTCCAGGGTAATTTTAAGGAAAACCAACCGATTTATCAGGTCTTTTTGCGTCCGCCGCTGGTCGGATCGGCCGCCCGGCCTTGCGCCATGACGGTTTCCAGGGCCTCCAGCCGGCCGCGAAGCCCGGCCGCTTCCTCGCGGGCCTGGGCAGCGTCGCGCTTCGCCTGGTCGCGCTCGCCCTGGGCGGCGGTCAGCCGCTCGGCCTGGCGGTGTGCCTCGGCCGCCATCGCCTTGCGCTGCTCCTGGTGGGCCTGCTCGGCCGCCTCGGCCTTGGCCTGCACCTTCACCAGCTCCGCGCGCACCTGGTCGCGCTCGGCGGCGGCCGCCTCGGTGGCCTTCCGCTGCTCGGCCTGAGCGGCGCGCGCCTGGTCGGTCGCCTGGTTCGCCCGCTCCAGGTCGGCACGCAGCTCGCCGGCGCGGCGCTCGATCTCGGCGGTACGGCTGTTCGCGGCCGCGAGGTCGGCCCGCAGGGCCTCCACCTGGTCGGCGCTGGCCGTGGCCCTCTCCTGGGCCTTGTCGCGCTCTGCGCGCGCCTGGCGGGCTTCCTGATGGGCGTGATCCAGCTCCGTGCGCAGCTCGCCGGCCCTGGCCTCGGCCGTGGCCGCGCGCTCGCTGGTCGCCGCGAGCTTGCCGCGCAGCTCGTCGGCCTCGCCCTTGGCGGCCGCCTCGACGGCCTCCAGGGCCGCGATGCGGGCCTTGGCCTCGTCCAGCTCGCCGGTGAGCTGGTCGGCCAGCTCTGCGGCTTCCTGGCGCGCTGCTTCCGTCTCCTGGCGCACGGCCTCCAGCGCCTCGCGCTCGGCGGCCAGGCGGTTGTTCGCCATTTCCAGCGCCACGGCCCACAAGTCGCCGCCCAGCTCGGCCAGCTTGTCAGTGATCGCCTGCGGTGCCGGCTCGCGGATCGGGGCGGCCTGGCTGGCCTTGCGTGCGCGCCACTCGTTCATCGCCTCGCTGATGGTGGTGAAGCTGCCGCTGCCGAGCTGCTTGCGCACGTTCGCCAGCGTGGGGTTCTGGCCGGCCGCGTCCAGTTCGTCGGCCACCGCAAATATCTGCTCCTTCGAGATCGCCATGTCGGGCCTCCTTTGGCCGGTTGTATGTTGTAGCGTGAAGCATACTACAACATACAACACTACGCAAGCGGTTTAGCTGAACTTTTTTTAGCGGCTAAAACGCGGGCAAAAAAAGCCCCGCTCGATGGCGGGGCGATGGGTGGGGGTCGGTGGTCGGCGATGCCCGGCGCTGGGCGTGTCAGCCCTCCAGCAGCGCGACAAGCTGCACGGTGCCAAGGTCGGCCTCGAACTCCTGGCCGTCATCCTCGTATTTGAGCCAGGCCCAGCCCTCGGCCGGGGGCCGGCGGTTGAGGATCAGCCGTGCCGGCCGGTCGTCGTGCTTGACCTGGATGATGGCCTTCTTGAGCTTGTCGGGGTCGGCCTCCTTCGGCTCCTTCTTCCCCTTGGCGTCATCATCCTGCGGCCCCTGCTCGCCGTCGCCGGCCTCGGCGTCGGTCTTGCCGGTCAGCGCATCGACGGTGTTGGGATCACGGTCGCCGTCCTCGTGACTGCGCTTGTCCTCCAGGAACTCGCGCAGCAGCTTCACCGAGCCGCGCGTCAGCTCCTGGCTGTCGTCGGCCAGCCAGGCGGCCACCTCGTCGGGGTTCTTCTTGTAGGCCGTCACCAGCTCGTTGATGACAGTCACGTCCTTGCCCCGGCCGCTATTGAACGCCTCGGCAATGGGTTCGGGCAAGTCCAGCAGCGTGACGTGCTGCGTGACGAAGGCCGGCGACTTGCCGATCTCCTTGGCGATCTCGCCCTTCTTCTTGCCCTTCGCCAGCTCGCGGCCGATGAAGTCGGCGATCTCACGCGCCGTCAGCTCGTTGCGTTGCAGGTTCTCGATAACCTGGTCGGCCTCGTTGTAGTCGTTGTCGATGAAGGCCGGGATCGTGGTCTTGTGCGCCCACTTCGAGCCGCGATAGCGCCGCGCGCCGTGGTTGATGAGGTAGCGCCCCGGTGCGTCCGGGTTCTCGCGCACGCTGATGGGCGACTTCACGCCGCGCGCTTTGATCGTCTCGCCGATCTCCGCGATGCTCTCCGGCGAGAAGCCGGGGTTGTCGGCCGTGCGCGGCTGGTGCGGGTCTTCGTCGATCAGGTCAAGCGGCAGCTCCTGCGGGCCTGCGCCGCCGGCGTTGGCCGCCGGCTGCTCGTTCAGCAGGCCGGCCAGGTCGCCCAGCCCGTCCAGGCCCAGCCCGGACGATTGCGGCTTGTCCTGCTCCTTCTTCTTGGCGTTGGTCTTGGCGCTCATTGCGCGATCTCCATCTTCGTGAACACGTAATCCGCCAGCGCACGCACCTCCTGGGTGGCCTTCCGCGCGGCGGTCTTCTTGATCTTCCACACCGGCATCTGCTCGCCCAGCGCCTCGGCGATGCTGTCACGCGCGCCGATGCTGAACGGCAAGATGAGCTGCGGGTATGCCTGCTGCAACGTCGCCAGGTTGTTGACGTGGCGCGGCTTCCGCGCGTCCACCTTGTTCGGCACCATGCCGAGGAAGCGCAGCTTGGGGTTCTGCTTGCGCAGGTTGCTGATGACCGCGACCATCTTCTTCATGCCCTGCAAGCTGTACGCCTCCATTTCGATGGGCGACAGCATGTAGTCGGCCGTCAGCACGGCCGCCGTCATGGCGACGCCAAGGGAGGGGGCCGTGTCGATCAGGCACACGTCGAAGAACTCGCCCAGCGCGGCCACACTGGCCCGCAGCGCGGCGGCCGCCTGGGAAAGCTCCATCTTGTCCAGGTTCGCCAGGTTGGCGTCTGCCGCGATCAGCGCCAGGCCGTCATCCTCCCGGTCAGCGAACCAGGCGCGCAGCTCGTCGCCGCCGGCGGTGAACATGCGACTGGCGGGATAGCCCGAGTCGTGGCCGGCCAGCGTCCAGCTCGCATTGCCCTGGGTGTCCAGGTCGATCACTGCAACCCGAAGGCCGCGCTCCTGGAAGTCGAACGCCAGGTGGCAGGTTGCGAACGTCTTGCCTTGACCGCCTTTCTGAATTGCCGTGACCAGTGTTTTCATGAGTTGGGTTCCTGTTTCCTCTTTCCCTTGGCGTCGGCTTCCCAACGCTTGACGATGAACGCTTGATGCTCCGGCAGTACCGCCGTCACCCGCTCGAAGCCCTGCGGGAGCACTTCCCCCGCCACTGCCCACACGCGGCTGACCGCTTGCGATACCGCCCCCTTGGTCAGCCCCAGCGAGGCCACAAACTCGGCCTGGGGCCTTCCATCGACCAGCACGCCGCGCGCTATGTCGATGGTCTGTTGCCCGATCTCCAGGCCCTTGATCGCCGCCTGGAATTGGGCTTCGGTTAGCCGTTTCTTCATGGAGAACACCCATATAAACTCCACACCCGGTTGTTGAACAAAAGGCGGTGCCAGCCGCCGACCATGTGCAGAAGTTTAGCTAAACTCGCCGCCCGCGTCAAGCGTTTTAGCGGCTAAAAATGGGCGCGTGATCTTCTTTCTTGGCGTTCAACCTGGCCGCGTCAGCGGCACTCATGAAGAACGTCATCAGCGGGCCGACCGTGCGGCTCGAACCGTTGGCAAAGCACACGTCGAACTGACCGCCGGCGGTGTGCGGATCGACGCCTTCCACCAGTCGCCAGGGGTCAAGGCCCCATTCCTCGGATTGCGCGCTGTACCAATAGGCCGGCGCATCGCCGTTCAAGTCGCTGGCCGCGTACTCGCGCACCAGGACGGCCACCCGGCCGGTGTTCGGCTCCACGAATCCCGGCGGGTAGGGTAGGGTCTGTTTTTTCATGTCAAAGCCCCTTCGGCTTGTAGATCGAAACGAAGTAGGTGATCGCGGTCAGCACCGCGAAGTACGCCAGGAACGACCAACCGGCATACACGCCAGGCGTGTTCCAGTGGTAGAGCATCCGCACGAACTGGAAGAAGGTGGCAATCGACAGCACCCACTTGAGGATCGGCCAGACCAGCACGGTCGCCACCCATACGAACTTGACCAGGCCGGCCAGCAGGCCAGCACCGGGGGCCTTGTTGGGGGCAGCAGACGCGGCGGCAGGCTCCACCGGCGCGGGCGCGGCGGGCTGCTCGATCTCCTTGGGGAACTTGATGATGTTGGACATAGCTTGACCCTCCACGCGCTTACGTGTTGAATGCTGGGTGCTCCCACTCGGAAGCATGGTTACGGTGTGCCAGCACCAGGCCAAGCGCCCCGGATCACTCCGGGGCGTTCCTCCACCTGGGGCCGCCCTTGATCTTGCCTCGGCTCACGCAATACTCCTTCTTGGCGTCCTCGATAGGCCCGGCCGTTGCCGACCGGGCCATGTGCTCTTACCAGCCGGCCCGGCGCTTGGCCTGCTCGACGGCTTCCATCGACCAATGGCCCTTGGCCTGCCCCTCCAGGGAGCATCCGGCGAAGTACGCCTTGCCGCGCAGTTCCTCGGCTTTGCACACCAGCTCGGCCGCCTCGGCCATCATGGCCGCGATCTCGTCACGGCGGGCCGGGAAGTCGGTCGCTGCCGCGCCCTCCAGCTCGTCAATCCAGGGCATAATCTTGTTGTCGCTCATCGGACTTTCTCCGGTAGTT
>NZ_AQPL01000427.1:0-22499 GCF_000395345.1 Cupriavidus sp. WS
CACAAAATTCCTGACACGTCCGAATTGTCGGTCGCCTGGACGCCGGGAATGCGCCGCATGACGTCGCTGATGCTCGTCGCGCCCGATTCCTGGATGGACTCGGCCTCCACCACCGTGCGCGCGCCCGGGAAGGTCCGCACGCTGTTCTCCAGGCCGGTGCCGAGCCAGTTGCCCGTGACCTGCACCGTGTCGAGCGTCACCTCGGCCTTGCCGCCTTCGCCCGGCGCCGGCGTGCCGGCTTCCTGTGCCCGCAGCGCGTCGGGCGCCCCCAGCAGCGCAAGCGCCGCCGCCGCCGTCAGGCAACGCGCGAACCGCCGCGAGGCCGCCTGCGCCACACTGTTCTCAACCATCATCACTACGCTCCCTTTCTTTCTCTGATCCCGCCTGAAGAGGCGCTAAAGAAGGGGCACATTCTAAATGATAATTAGTTTCATTCAGTCATAGAAATTTATTCGGCGACAAAAAACAATCAATTTGCGGGTCGTTTCGTGCGCCTTGCCCTGGTTTTGGGTGCCGGTGGATTCACCTGCAAGAGCCACCAGCTATTGTTTTCTCTCATTTAATTTTCATAATTCATCGACCGAACGGTCGGCTTATCAATATACTCAGTCACCAGTCCCCCAGGAAGCTTCCCCATGTACACCCAGTCCCTTGATCTCCCGGGCGGCCAGCAGCCGGCCGCCGCGGACAACACCGAGGTTTCTCCCGAGCAGGCCCGCTTCGACGCGGTGATGCGCGCCGACGGCAAGATCGAGCCGCGGGACTGGATGCCCGAGGCCTACCGCAAGACGCTGGTCCGCCAGATCTCGCAGCACGCGCATTCCGAGATCATCGGCATGCAGCCCGAGGGCAACTGGATCAGCCGCGCGCCCAGCCTCAAGCGCAAGGCCATCCTGCTGGCCAAGGTGCAGGACGAAGGCGGCCACGGCCTCTACCTGTACAGCGCGGCGGAGACGATGGGCGTGTCGCGCGACCAGCTGGTGGACGCGCTGCATGCCGGCAAGGCCAAGTATTCGAGCATCTTCAACTACCCCACCCCCACCTGGGCTGACGTGGGCGTGATCGGCTGGCTGGTCGACGGCGCGGCGATCATGAACCAGATCCCGCTGTGCCGCTGCACCTACGGCCCGTATGCGCGCGCCATGATCCGCATCTGCAAGGAAGAGTCGTTCCACCAGCGCCAGGGCTTCGACGCCCTGCTGGCGATGATGAAGGGCACGCAGGCGCAGCGCGACATGGTGCAGCAGGCGGTGGACCGCTGGTGGTGGCCGGTGCTGATGATGTTCGGGCCGAGCGACAAGGACTCGATCCACAGCGGGCAGTCGTTCCAGTGGGGCATCAAGCGCATCTCCAACGACGACCTGCGCCAGAAGTTCGTCGATGCCATCGTCGAGCAGGCCAGGGTCCTCGGCGTGACGCTGCCCGACCCCGACCTGAAATGGAACGCGCAGCGCAAGGCATACGACTACGGCGCCATCGACTGGGAAGAATTCTGGCGCGTCGTCAATGGCGACGGGCCGTGCAACAAGGAGCGCCTCGCCACCCGCGTGAAGGCGCACGAGGACGGCGCCTGGGTGCGCGAGGCCGCGCTCGCCTACGCCGAAAAGCAGGCGGCGCGCGCCCGCAGGCAAGCCGCCTGAGCCGCCAGCGCCGGCAACCGCCCGCAACCGCACAGGAGACAGCAATGAGCAAGGAATGGCCGATCTGGGAAGTCTTCATCCGCAGCAAGCAGGGCCTGGACCACAAGCACTGCGGCAGCCTGCACGCGGCCGACGCCGCCACCGCGCTGCGCATGGCGCGCGACGTCTACACGCGGCGCCAGGAAGGCGTGAGCATCTGGGTGGTGCCGTCGGCGGCCATCACGGCGTCCGACCCGGCCGACAAGGAATCGCTATTCGAGCCCGCCGGCGACAAGATCTACCGCCACCCGACCTTCTTCGTGCTGCCCGCCGAAGTCGACCACATGTAAGGCGGGCCACGACCACCATGCCCACGACGAACACCATGACCACCATGCCCACGGCTGCCGCCGCGCATCTGTCCTACGTGCTGCGCCTCGCGGACAACGCCCTGATCCTCGGCCAGCGCAACGGCGAATGGTGCGGCCAGGGCCCGGCGCTGGAGGAAGACATCGCGCTGGCCAACATCAGCCTGGACCTGATCGGCCAGGCCCGCCTGCTGTATTCCCACGCGGCGGCGCTCGAGGAAGCCGCCGGCGGCGCGCGCAAGACCGAGGACAGCTACGCCTACTTCCGCGGCGAGCGCGAGTTCGCCAACTACACGTTGGCCGAGCTGCCGCACGCCGGGCCGCTGGCCGGCACGGCGCGCGCCGCGCGCGACTACGCCGTGACCATCACGCGCAATTTCCTCTACGCGGCGCTGATGTGCCACCTGTGGTCCGCGCTGCGCGCTTCCGCCGACGCGCAGCTGGCGGCGATCGCCGCGAAGTCGCTCAAGGAGGCCCGCTATCACCTGCAGCACGCCGGCGAATGGCTGGTCCGCTTCGGCGACGGCACCGCGGAATCGCACCGGCGCGCGCAGGCCGCGGTCGACTACCTGATGCCGTACACCGCGGAGTTCTTCTCGGCCGACGCCGTGGAGACGGCGGTGGCCACGGCCGGCATCGGCCCGCTCAACGCGGACCTCCAGGCCGCATGGCAGCAGGACGTGGCGGCGACGCTGGCCGAGGCCACGCTCGCGGCGCCGGCCCCGGTCCGGCACGTCACCACCGGCAAGCACGGCGAGCACTCCGAGCACATGGGCTTCCTGCTGGCCGAGATGCAGTCGCTGGCGCGCCAGCACCCGGGCGCCACCTGGTAGGCCGCCATGAACGCCGCCACCACCGCCGTCGCCGCCCGGCCGGACGCCACGCTGGAACAAGCCTGGGCCGTGCTGGAAACGGTGCCCGACCCCGAGATCCCCGTGGTCTCGCTGCGCGAGCTGGGCATCCTGCGCGCGGTGCGGCGCGGCGCCGACGGCGCGGTCGAAGTCGTCATCACGCCCACGTATTCGGGCTGCCCGGCCATGTCGCAGATCGCCGAGGACATCGAGCGGGCGCTCGCCGTGGCGGGCATCGTGCCGCACCGCGTCGCCACCGTGCTGGCGCCGGCCTGGACCACCGACTGGATCACCGCCGAGGCGCGCGAGAAGCTGCGCCGCTACGGCATCGCGCCGCCGCTGGGCCACTGCGCCGGCCAGCCCGCGCCCGCCGAGGCCGCCATCCGCTTCGTGCCGCGCGCCGGTGCCGCCGGTGCCACACCGGCCTGCCCGCAATGCGGCTCCGTCCACACCGAGCGCCTGGCCCAGTTCGGCTCGACCGCGTGCAAGGCCCTGTACCGCTGCCTCGATTGCCGCGAGCCGTTCGACTACTTCAAACCGTACTGACCTGGACCGACATCATGGCGACTCCGCAATTCCATCCGCTGCGTATCCGCGAGGTAAGGCCCGAAACCGCCGATGCCGTCACCGTCTCGTTCGAGGTCCCCGACGCGCTGCGCGAGGCGTACCGCTTCACGCAAGGCCAGTTCGTCACGCTCAAGACGCACCTCGACGGCGAGGAAACGCGCCGCTCGTACTCGATCTGCGTCGGCGTCACCGACTACGACCGCGACGGCGAGCTGCGCATCGGCATCAAGCGCGTGCGCGGCGGGCGCTTCTCGAACTTCGCCTTCGACACGCTGCGCCCGGGCCACGAGATCGACGTGATGACCCCCGACGGCCGCTTCTTCACGCACCTGAACGCCGACCTGTCGCGCTCCTACCTCGCCTTCTCCGGCGGCTCCGGCATCACGCCCGTGCTGGCCATCATCAAGACCACGCTGGAGATGGAGCCGACCAGCCGCTTCACGCTGGTGTACGGCAACCGCAGCGTCGACGCCATCATGTTCGCGGAGGAGCTCGAAGACCTCAAGAACCGCTTCATGAGCCGGTTCTCGCTGTATCACGTATTGTCCGACGACCTGCAGGAAGTCGACCTGTTCAACGGCGTGCTGGACCAGGACAAGTGCGCGGCGTTCCTGCGCACGCTCGTGCCGGCCGCCGAGATCGACGAAGCCTTCATCTGCGGCCCGGCGCCGATGATGGACGCCGCCGAAGCCGCCCTCGAGGCCGCCGGCGTGCCTCCCGGGAAGGTGCACGTGGAACGCTTCGGCACGCCGCTGCCGCAGGCGGGCGTGGCGCAGGTGGCAATCCCCGACGACATGCCGGCCGCCGACCTCGAACTCGTCATCGACGGCAAGACGCGCCGGCTGCGGCTGCCCTACGAGGGCATCAGCGTGCTCGACGTCGGCCTCAAGGCCGGCCTCGCCCTGCCCTACGCCTGCAAGGGCGGCGTGTGCTGTACCTGCCGGGCCAGGGTGCTCGAAGGCGAGGTGAGGATGGAGAAGAACTACACGCTCGAGCAGCGCGAGATCGACGATGGCTTCGTGCTGACCTGCCAGTGCCACCCGGTGTCGAGCCGGGTCGTCGTGAGCTACGACGAACGGTAGCCAGCCGGATCCCCGCGGCGCCTTGACGCCGCCGCACCGACGCTACAGGATGCACGGGTGCCCCCGCCTCGGGGGCTGGCCATCCTGGAAAGGCGGAACCATGAACGATGCATCCCTGACCCTCGGCGTCGACCATATCGGCTTGAGCGTGCCGGACCTGGCACGCACGCGCGACTTCTTCATCCGGTGCCTGGGCTGGCAGCAGGTCGGCGAGAAGCCGGACTACCCGGCCGCGTTCGTCTCGGACGGCAAGCTGCTGGTGACGCTGTGGCAGGTCGCCGACACCGCGGCCTTCACGCGCTTCGACCGCAAGGCGAACGTGGGCCTGCACCACCTCGCACTACGCGTGGCCACGGAAGCGCAACTCGACGAAGTCTTCGCGCGCGCCTCGGCGTGGCCCGGCGTGACCGTCGAGTTCGCGCCCGAGCTGCTGGGCGCGGGGCCGAAGCGGCACGCCATGATCTGCGAGCCCGGCGGCATCCGCATCGAATTCGACTTCGATCCGCGGCTCGCGGCCGGCTAGAGCACAGGCTGACCGGGCTCTGCGACAAGGCAGGCGCGGCACGCAGCGCCGCGAAGCCGGGGAGCAGCGCATGCCGCACGTTTCGTGCCCGTTTCGCACCCGTTTCGCACCCACCTCGCGCCGGGCGCGCGCACGATCGTGAACCTGCCGCCAGCACCTATACTCGTCATCTGGAACCGGCAGCCGCCGGTTCGCCTGCGCTGGAGCTCGACGGCTTGAGACCCCGGATACACCACTTCCGCCCGCATGGCGCGGCCCCGCCACGCGGGCTTCCCGGCATGCCCGCGCCGCGGCCCGGCGGCCGCCCGACATGAACACGTCCGCCAATTCGAATGTGCACGTGGTTTTGAGCAGCGAAGGATACTGGACCGTCGCCGTGGAAGGCGTCGGCCGCGTCACCACGTGCGTCTCGCGCGAGGCGGCGATCGAGGCCGGCACCGCGGTGGCGCAGGAGAACCGCGTGGTGCTCTACGTCCACCAGCGCGACGGCCAGTTCGACTGGTGGAAGGACTACGGCGACGGCGGCGCGTCGTCGCTGAACTGAACGGGCCGGCCCGCGCTAGCCCGCCGGCCGCCAGCCCAGCCCGAGCGACTTCTGCAGCGAGACGAAATCCCCGACCAGGCTGGCGTCGCCCGCGATGCGGTCCTGCTGGGCCAGCACGCGGGTGCGCTCGGCGTCGAGCCATTCGAGCATGGTGGCGGTGCCGGCGCGGTAGCGCTGGCGCGTGAGGTCGGCGGCGCGCTCGGCCGAGGCTTCCCGGCGGCGCAGCACGATCACGTTCTCGCGCTGGTGGCCGTAGCGCGCGAGCGCCACGTCGGCATCGCGCAGCGCCTTGAGCACCGTGCTTTCGTAGTTGGCCAGCGCCTCGTCGCGCCCGGCCTCGGCGCCCGCCACGCCGGCGGCCACGCGGCCAAAGTCGAGGATGTTCCACTGCAGGCGCGGCAGCGTCAGCCAGGTGGCGTTGTCCTTGCGCGCGAGGTGGCCGGGGTCGGCGGCGCTGAAGCCGAGCGAGCCGAGCAGCGAGAGCTTGGGAAACCAGTCCGCCTCGTGCGCGCCGATCTGGGCGTGCTGCGAGGCCAGCCGGCGCTCGGCGGCGCGGATGTCGGGCCGCGCCTTGAGCAGCGCGGCGGGGTCGCCCACCGCCACGGTCGCGGGGATCGCCGGCATGGCGCGCGCGTCCCGCAACTGCGCGTCGAGCGCGCCGGGCTCGCGCCCGCTCAGCATGGCAAGCTCGTCGAGCAGCTCGGTGATCCTGGCCTGCACCGGCGCCATGTCGGAGCGCGTGCCGTCGAGCTGCGTGCTCACGCGCTCCACTTCCAGTTGCGAGGCCACGCCCCGGCCGCGCCGCTGCTCGGTCAGGTCGAGCATGTCGGCCTCCAGCTTCTCCGAGTCGCGCAGATGGTCCAGCCGCGATTGCTGCTCGCGCAGGTTGACGTAGGCCTGCGCCACCTCGGCGGCAAGCTGGACGTGCGCGTCGGCCAGCTCGGCCTGGCTGGCGTCGGCTTCGGCCGAGGCCGCCTCGATGGCGCGGCGCGTGCCGCCGAACACGTCGATTTCCCAGCTCGCGTCGAAGCTGGCCAGATAGAGCGAGAGCGGGCCGCGCCCGCCGCCGCTGCCGTCGCCGGTGAGCGCGCTCAGGTCCGGCGAGCGCGTGCGCAGCATGGCCGCGTCGACGCCCACCTTGGGCGGCTCGCCGGCCTGCTTGCCGCGCAGCCCGGCCCGGGCCTGCCGCACGCGCGCCCGCGCGGCGCGGATGTCGGGACTGTTGGCGAGCGACTGCTCGATCAGCGCGTCCAGCTGGGCGTCGCCGAGCGCGCGCCACCAGTCGGCGGCCAGCGCCGCCTGCGTGTCCACGCCGGCGGGCGCGTGCGGGAACGCGCCGCGCGTGGCGGTGCCGGCCACCTCGGGCGCGCCGCGGTAGTCGGGGCCGACGGTGCAGCCTGCCAGGCCAAGCGCGACGGCCAGCGCCGCCATCGTGGGTTGAAAGCGAAACTTCATGGATCAGTGACCGGAAGAGACAGGGGCGCCCTGCCTGGGCGTCTTGAGCAGCAGCGCCAGCGGGATGCACAGCAGCAGCGCCACCCCGAGCGCGTAGAACGTTTCGGAATAGGTCATCACGGCGGCCTCGCGCGCGATGGTGGCCGCCATCTGGCCGGCCGCCTGCAGCTTGGCGTGCGCCATGTCGCCGTGCTGGGCGAAGAAGCTCGCCGCGCTCGAGGCCAGGTGCTCCTGCCCGACCGGGCTGTTGGCGCTGACCGATTCGCGGATCACGGCGTCGTGATAGGCGCTGCGGCGGTCGATCAGCGTGCCCAGCAGGGCCAGCCCGATCGAGCCGCCCAGGTTGCGCGCCATGTTGTAGAGCCCGGCCGCGTCGCCTGCCTCGTGCGTGGCCACGGCCGCCATCGAGGCCTGGTTGAGCGGCATCATCGCCAGGATCTGGCCGAAGCCGCGCAGGATCTGCGAGCCGGCGAAATCGTGGCCCACGCTCTGCGCGGTCAGCGAGATGTCCAGGAAGCAACTGGCCACGAAGCACAGCAGCCCGGTGATGACCAGCACGCGGATGTCGAAGCGGCCGAGCATGCGCGGCAGCACCGGCATCATCAGGAAGGCCGGCAGGCCGGACAGCAGCATGATGCCGCCGGCCTGCTCGGCGTTGTAGCCGGCGATGCTCGCCAGGAACTGCGGCAGCAGGTAGGACACGCCGTACAGCCCCGCGCCCACGGTGGACACGATCAGGATCACGCTGGCGTAGTTCTTGTTGAGCAGCAGCCGCAGCCGCACGATCGGCGTCTTCGCGGTGAACTGCGCCACCAGCATCATCAGGATGCCGCTGGCCGAGATCAGCGACAGCCACACGATCATCGACGACTCGAACCAGCGCTCGCGCTGCCCTTCCTCCAGCACCACGGTCAGCGAGCTCAGGCCGATGGTCAGCCCGACGATGCCGAGCCAGTCGGCGTCGACGAACTGCCTGAAGTCGGCGCGGTCCGTCTTGAGGCCGAAGTACAGCAGCGCCACCAGCACCGTGGCGACCGGCAGGTTGACGAAGAAGCACCAGCGCCAGTCCACGTTCTCCGCCAGCCAGCCGCCGATCACCGGCCCCAGCAGCGGCCCCAGCAGCACGATCAGGCCGAACGCCGACATGCCGATCGGCAGCTGGTGGCGCGGCAGCCGCGTGCGCACGATGGTCTGCGCGGTGGGAATCATGGCGCCGCCGGCCAGGCCCTGGCCGATGCGGCCGATCACCATCACGCCCAGCGTATGCGACAGCCCGCACATCATCGAGAACGCGGTAAACAGCAGCGCGTTCCACATCAGGAAGCGGCGCAGCCCGAACACGCGCGTCAGCCACGCGGTGAGCGGGATGATGACGATCTCGGACATCAGGTAGCCCGTGGAAATCCACGTGCCCTCGGTGCCGGCCGCGCCGATCTGCCCCTGGATCTGCGGCAGCGCCGAGTTGGTGATGGAGATGTCGAGCGTGGCCAGCAGCGCGCCCAGCGAGCCGGCCGCCACGGCGATCCAGTCCGCCACCGAGGCGTTGGCCACCGTGGCCCGCGCGGCAGGTGCGCTGCCCGCGGCGGCGCCGGCCGGCGCCGCGGCCTCAGCCATGAGCGGCCCCGGCGGCGGGCGCGCGGGCGCTGCGCACCTCGTGCCCGCGGGTATCCACGTCCACCGTCACCGACAGCCCCGGCACCAGCGCCGGGCGCGCGCTGGCGGGGATGTCCATGTGGATGCGCACCGGCACGCGCTGCACGATCTTGGTGAAGTTGCCGGTGGCGTTCTGCGGCGGCAGCAGCGCGAACTGCGCGCCGGTGCCGGGCGCCAGGCTTTCCACGCTGCCGTGCAGGTCGCCGTCCGGCAGCGCGTCCACGTGGATGACGACCGGCTGGCCCGGGCGCATGCGGCCGACCTGGGTTTCCTTGAAGTTGGCCGTCAGGTACAGGTCCTGCACCGGCACCACCGTCAGCAGGCGGGTGCCCGGCTGGGCGAACTGCCCCACGCGCACCGCGCGGTCGGCCACGCGGCCGGCCAGCGTGCTGCGCACCACGGTGTCCTGCAGGTCGAGCGCGGCGCGGCGCGCGGCGGCCTGCGCCACCGACAACTGCGCGCGCGCCTGCTCGATCTGCGCCTGCAAGGTGCCGGTGCGGACCTGCGCCGCGCGCAGCGCCGCCTCGTTGGCGGCCAGCGTGGTGGCGGCGCGGGTCTGCGAGTTGCGCAGCTCGGCGGTGCGCTCCTCGGTCTCGGCGCCGGTCCTGACCAGCGGCGCGTAGCGGTCCACCTGCGAGGCCGCGTAGCGCACGTTGGCCTGCGCGCCGGTCACTTCGGCGGCGGCCTGCGCGATATTGGCCTTCTGCTGCACCAGGTCGGCCTCGGCGCGCGCCACGTCGGCCGCGCGCGCGGCGACCGTGGCCTGCGCCTCGTCGGCGGCGGCCTGGTACTGGCGCGCATCGAGCCGCGCGAGCGGCTGGCCGGCCTCGACCACCTGGTTGTCGCGCACCAGCACCTCGGCCACGTAGCCGCCCACCTTCGGCGCCACGGTGACGCTGTCGGCCTGGAGATAGGCATCGTCGGTCGATTCGATGAAGCGGCCGACCAGCCACCAGCGCACGCCCCAGGCGAGCGCGCCGAGCACCAGCGCGGCAAGCAGGCCGAGCAGGATCGCGCGGCGGCGGCTGGCGGGCCGGGTCCGGGGAGAAGTCGCGGCGTCGCCGCGCGGCGGCGGGTTGCCGAGCGAGTCGGCGGTGGGGGCGTTGGCAGGCATAGGTGCTCACAGGTTCCGTCGGCGCAATTATTCCATTTGGAAAAAATGTGTCAAGTGGTATATTTTCGTCCCTGCGCACCGTCCCCGCCGCCGCGCCGGCGGGACCGCCCCAACATGAATACGCGGCCGGCCGGCGATCCGTCCACGGCAAACCGGCCACATGCCGCACAATAGCGGCGCCGCCCCCGCCATCACGCAACAAAGGAGACCCGAGCATGGCCAGACACCGCCCCGCAGCCGAAGGCGGATACCAGCGCGGAGAAGAAACGCGCGCGCGCATCGTGGACGCGGCGCTGCGCCTGTTCGGCGAGCGCGGCTACGAAGGCGCGTCCACCCGCGACATCGCCCGCGAAGCCGGCGTCAACGCGCCCGCGCTGCAGTACTACTTCGACAGCAAGGAAGGCGTCTACCTGGCGTGCATCGCCTTTTTCGTCGAGCGCGTGTGGGAACACCTCGAAGACGTGGTGTCGCACGCCGAGGCCGTGCTGGCCGACGCCCAGGCCGGCGACCGCGCGCTGACCGACGCCTACCTGGGTATCCAGGCGCGCTTCGCCTCGTTCGCCTGCGACGTGCCCGAAGCCGTGCACTGGCGCATGTTCATGGCGCGCGAACGCGCCGGCCTCGGCCCCGCGGCCTCGTTCGACGTGATCGACAAGGGACTGAACCGCCGGCTGTTCGCGGCCACCTCCGGCCTCATCGGCCGCCTGCTCGGCAAGCCGGCCGACGACGAGGAAACGCGCATCCGCACGCTGACCATCGACGGCCAGGTGCTGGTGTTCCGCATGATGCGCCGGCAGGTGCTCGGCATGCTGGGCTGGGAAAACATCGGCCAGCAGGAAACCGAGCGCGTGGCGGCGGTCATCCTCGACCAGACCCGCGATCTGCTGGCGGCGCTGGTGAAAAGCCGCAAGGCGCGGCTGGCGAAGGCGGCCGGGGGCCAGGCAAGGGACTGAGCCGGCGCGGCTCCCCCTGCCATTCGCCGCCGCGCAGCACGCCCTACTGCAACTCGATCTTCGCGATCTCGGCCAGCCGCTTCCAGCGCGCGATTTCTTCCTTCTGGTAGTTGTGCAGCTCCGCCGGCGTCGACAGGATCAGCGCGGTGGACTGGTGCTGGTAGTACTCCTTGACGTCGTCGGCCGCGCCGGCGGCGGCGAACAGCTCGCCGAGCCGGCGCGCGATGGGCGCCGGCGTCCTGGCCGAGACCGCGGCCGCCACCCAGTTGTAGGCGAGGAAATCCGGCACGCCGGCCTCCGCCGCGTTCGGCACGCCGGGCAGCAGCGGCGAGCGCTGCGGCGCGGTGTAGGCGAGGCCGCGCACCTTGCCGCCCTTGACCAGCTCGATCGCGCCGCTGGCGTCGACCACGGCGAAGTCCACGTTGGCGGCCATCACGCCGTTGATGGCGTCGCCGGCGCCCTTGTACGGCACCGCCGTGGTCTTCATGCGGCCTTGCTCGTTGAGCCATTCGCTGTACAGCGTGTAGGACATCGAGCCGGTGCCGTAGTTGAGCGCGCCGGGCCGCTTGCGGGCGTCTTCCATCAGGTCCTTGAGCGTGCGGTACGGTGAACTCGCGGGCACGATGATCAGGCACGGGCCGCGCGACAGCAGCGTGATCGGCGTGAAGTCGGTCAGCGGGTCGTAGGGCAGCTTGCGGAAAATGGCGGCGTTGGTGGACAGCGTGGAGTTGCTGCCGATGAAGACCGTGTAACCGTCGGCCGGCGCGCTGAGCAGCGTCTGCACGCCGATGAAGCCGTTGCCGCCGGGCTTGTTCTCCACCACCACGCCCTGCCCGGTCAGCTCGCCGATCTTCTTGGCGAACATGCGCGCGGTGGTGTCGGTGCCGCTGCCGGACGGAAACGGCACGATGAAGCGGATCGGGCGGTTGGGAAAGGCCTGCGGCTGCGCCAGCGCGGCGGCGGGAAAGGCCGCCAGCGCGGCGCCGGCCAGCGCGCCCTTGCCGGCGAGGCTGGCAAAGCGGCGGCGCGAGAGCGTGCGCGGCCGGGATGCGGATCGGGATGTGGATCGGGTATCGAATCGGGTCATGCTGTCTCCTTGATGCTCCGCCCGGCAGTGGGTCCTCCCGGTGCGGATGGTGCGGATGTGGCGTTGAATCGCGGCGCCGTGGCCGCCTGCGCTAGCGCCTGAGGCCGAGCAGGTCGCGCGCGATGACCCAGCGGTGCACTTCCGAGGGGCCTTCGTAGATGCGCATCAGGCGCGTCTCGTTTGCCATCTGCTGCAGCGGCATTTCCTTGGTCATGCCCATCGCGCCGAAGGCCTGCATGGCGTGGTCGATCACGTCCCAGGCCATCTCGGTGGCGAACACCTTGATCATCGAGACCTGGGTGCGCGCCTCGTCGCCGGCGTCGATGCGCGCGGCGGCGTCGTACGTCATCAGGCGGCAGGCGTGGATGCGCGTGGCGGCATCGGCCACCCACCACTGGATGGCCTGGCGGTCCGCCAGCGGCGCGCCGAAGGTCTGGCGCTGCGGCGCGTACTCGCACAGCATGTCGAGCGCGCGCTGCGCGCGGCCGATGCACCATGCCGCCATCTGCACGCGCCGGCTCGACAGCCGCGCCTGCATCGGCGCGAAGCCCTTGCCTTCCTGGCCGAGCAGCTGGCTGTGCGGGATGCGGCAGTCCTCCAGCACCACCTCGTAGGTGGAGGCGCCACCGATCATCGGGATGCGCCGCTCGACCTTGAAGCCGGGCGTGCCGCGGTCGACCAGGAAGGCCGAGATGCCGCCGCGCGCGCCGCGCGCCTTGTCGGTCACGGCCATGACGATGGTCCAGTCGGCGCGCGCGGCGCGGCTGATCCAGATCTTGCGGCCGTTGAGCACCCAGTCGTCGCCGTCGCGCTCGGCGCGCGTGGACATCATGGCCGGATCGCCGCCCGCGCCGGGCTCGGAGATGGCGATCGCGGAAATGGTCTCGCCGCGCGCATACGGCTCCAGGTAGCGCGCGCGCTGGTCCGCGTCGGCGGTCTTGAGCAGCATGCGCAGGTTGGGCGAGTCGGGCGGCAGGTCGTAGGGCGTGATGGTCTTGCCGAGTTCCTCGTTGACGCCGACCATCGCCACCACCGGCAGGTCGGCACCGCCCATCTCGGCCGGCGCGTCCAGGCCCCACAGGCCCAGCTCGCGCGACAGCGCGTCGAGCCGCGCCTGGTCGTGCGGCAGCAGCGTGAGCTGGCCGCCCTGCGCCTCGCGCGCCAGCGCGTCCGCCTCCAGCGGAATCAACTGCTCGCGCACGAAGCGCGCGACCAGGTCCTTGAGCATCTGGTGCTCTTCATCCAGCGCGAAGTTCATGCCTCGTCTCCTCTCGTTTTGATGGTGTGCGTGATATGCGTGACGTGCGTGGTGTGCGTCATGCCGCGCCGGCGGGCACGCCGCCCGCCAGTTGCGCGATCGCCTCCGGCGCCAGCCCCGCTTCGCGCAGCACCTCCGCGGTGTGCTCGCCCAGCGCCGGCGCATGGCGGCGCAGCGACAGCGGCGTGGCGGAGAAGCGCGCCGCCGGCCGCATCTCGCGCAGCGGCCCTTCGGTGGGATGTTCGGTCTGCTGGAACAGGCCGACCGCCGCGAGGTGCGGATGGCCGGGCAGCTCGTCCGGCGTGTAGATCGGCGTGGCGGGAATGTCCAGCTGCTCGAACAGCGCCATCCACTGCGCCGTGGTGCGCGCCGGCGTGATCTCGCCGAGGTGCCGGTAGAGCGCGCGGATATTGGCGTTGCGCTGGGCGCGGCTGGCGATGTCGTACTTGTCGGCCAGGTCGTCGCGGCCCACGGCATGGAAGAAGGCCTGCCAGTGGCGGTCGGTATAGGGCAGCGCGCAGATCCAGCCGTCGGCGGTCTGCGCCGGGCGGCGCCCGCCCTGCAGCAGGCGCGCGTAGCCGGCGGCGCCGGTGGCCGGCTCGAAGGTCAGCCCGGCCAGGTGCTCGGCCATGACGAAGCTGGCCATCGTCTCCAGCATCGGCACCTCCACCGACTGGCCGGCGCCGTGGCGCTCGCGGTGCAGCAGCGCGGCCAGCACGGCGTTGGCCAGCGCCAGCCCGGTGGTCTTGTCGGCGATCAGGCTGGGCACGTACTCGGGGCGCTCGCCCACCGACGAGCCCAGCGCCACCAGCCCGCAGGCGGCCTGGATGATGTCGTCGAAGGCCGGCTTGTCGCGGTGCGGGCCGTCCTGGCCGAAGCCGGTGGCCACGCAGTAGACGATGCGCGGGTTGAGCGCCGCCACCGCGGCGTAGCCGAAGCCGAGCCGCTCGATGGCCGCCACGCGCATGTTGTGGACCAGCACGTCGGCGCCGGCGATCAGGCGCCGCAGCGCCGCAGCGCCCTCGGGGCGCTTGAGGTCCAGCACCACCGAGCGCTTGTTGCGGTTGAGCGCGAGGTAGATCGAGCTCATGCCGGCATGGCGCGAGACGCCGTTGGCGCGCATCAGGTCGCCCTCGGGGCCTTCGATCTTGATGACGTCGGCGCCGAGGTCCGCCAGCGCCTGCGTGGCCATCGGGCCCAGCACCACCGAGGTCAGGTCGAGCACGCGGATGCCGTCCAGCGGGCCGGCCGGCGCCGCTGCCGCCGCCGAATTTGCTGCCGAGGTCGGTTTGTCCATGCGGCCTCCCTCAGCAGCGCCGGAACACGGGCGCGCGGCGCTCGGCCATCGCCGCCACGCCTTCGCGGAAATCGGCGGTGGCGAACTGCCCGCGCTGGATGGCCAGCTCGCGCTGGTTGGCCTCGGTCACGCGCTCGGCCAGCCCCAGGCGCAGCGTCTCGCGCGTGCTTTCCACCGCCAGCGGCGCCGATGCCGCGATCTCGTGCGCCAGCGCCAGCGCGCGCGCCAGCACTTCGTCCTGCGCGACCAGTTCGTCGGCCAGCCCGATGCGCACCGCTTCCTCGCCGCCGATGCGCCGGCCGGTGTAGAACAGCAGCGCGGCCTGCTGCTCGCCGACCAGGCGCGGCAGCGTCACGCTCATGCCGAAGCCCGGGTGGAAGCCCAGCCGGTTGAAGCTGGCGCTGAAGCGCGCCTCGCGGCAGGTCACGCGGAAGTCCGCCACCAGCGCCAGGCCCATGCCGGCGCCGATGGCCGCGCCCGCCACCGCGGCCACGATCGGCTTGCGGCTGCGGTACAGCTTCATGGCCTGGGCGTAGAACGCCGACGGGTCGCGCGACACGGCGCCCTGCTCCGCGCCGCTGAAATCCGCGCCGGCGCAGAAGGCGCCCACGCCGGACGACAGCACCACCGCGCGGCAGGTGTCGTCGTCGTCGAGCCGCAGCAGGGTTTCGGCCAGTTGGCCCATCAGGCCGGCGTCGACGAAATTGTGGGGCGGGCGCGAGATCTCGATCTGCGCGACATGCTGGTCGCGCGACAGGCGGATCTCCGGCGGGGATGCCAGGGTCATGGCGTGGGCTCCGGGTAAACGGTGAGGAAGGAAGCGCGGCGCCGCCACATGCCGGCGCCGCATCGCTGGCCAAGAGTATTCGCCGATGCCCCGCGCGGCGCTACGCTACAATTTCGGATACCGAAATCATGGGTGGCTCATCAACATCGCCGCCGGCCGCATGCCAACGCCCTCGCCGCCAGTCTCCACGCGCCAGATCACCCACAGCACCGGCCGCTTCACGCGCCAGACCGGCGGCAGCCAGTCGCTCGAGCGCGGGCTGATGTTGCTGCGCGCGTTCCGCGTCGGCTCGTCCAGCCTGACCAATGCCGAGCTGGCCGCGCGCACCGGCCTGCCGCGGCCCACCGTGAGCCGCCTCACGCGCTCGCTGGTCGATGCGGGTTTCCTGCGCTACGACACCACCGAGCGCGCCTACCGGCTGGCGGCGGTGATGCTGAGCCTGGCCGATGCCTTCCGCCACGCCAGCGTGGTGCCGGAGGTCGCGCTGCCGCTGATGCGCAGGATCGCCGAGGACAAGAAGGTCAACGTGGGCCTGGCGGTGGCCGACCAGACCGCGATGGTCTACCTGGCCTCGGTGCGCCACAGCGGCGACAGCGTGTCGCGCACGCGGCGCGTGGTGCCCGGCACGCGCGTGCCGATGGAAGCCACCGCGATCGGCCTGGCCTACCTCGCCGCGCTGCCCGCCGCGGTGCGCGCGGACCTCGTGGAAGAGATCACGGAGAAGGCCGGCGAGCCATGTCCGGTGCTGCAAAAGGAGGTGGCCCGCGGCATCGCGCAGGCGCAGGCCCTGGGCTACTGCACGGCCAACTACCAGCCCGGCCACCTGACCGCCGTGGGCGCGGCGTTCCAGGGCCCGGACCACCAGTGGTACGGGCTCAACATCAGCTTCCCGCACAAGGCCAGCGAGAAGCGGCGCGACGTGGAGCGCTACGCGCCGCTGCTGCTCGGCCTGATCGCGGAGATCCGCGCGGCCTGCGACAAGCACGGGCACGCCTGAGCCCGGCGCGGCCGCTCCGTCGGCGCAAGTCAGTGTTCTCGAAACGGGCGCCGGCCCGCCTTGAACAAGTTGCGGATCGCAAGTATATTGGTTGCGGATCGCAACCTTGCGATTGCCGGATCGCCAGCCCGTCAGCCCGCCAGCCCGGTATCCCGGCCCGCCGCGCCACCTCAATCCCGCTCCCATGGACTTCGTCGACCTCCCCGCCCAGACCCGCGACCGCACCATCCTGGAACTGCGCGAGTTCTCCCGCAAGCTGGTGCGCGAGCTTGGTTTCATGCGCAACACCCTGGCCGACAGCGAGCTCTCGCCGTCGGCCGTGCACGCCATCATCGAAATCGGCCTCGCGCCGGGCCTCCCGGCACGCGATCTCGCCCTGCTGCTGCGCCTGGACAAGTCCAATACCAGCCGGCAGCTCGCCAAGCTGGAGGCCGCCGGCCTGCTGCGGCGCGAGGCCGCGAGCGACGACGGGCGCTCGGCCCGGCTCTACCTGACCGAGGCCGGCCAGAAGCTGCGCCGCAAGATCGACCGCTTCGCCACCGACCAGGTCTCCGGCGCGCTGCGCAAGCTGATGCCGGCCGACCAGCAGACGCTGGTGCGGTCGCTCTCGCTGTACGCCGATGCGCTGGCGCAGGACAACGCCACCAGGACGGCACACGCGGGCAGCGATGGCGACGGGCGGATCGTCGAAGGCTACCAGCCTGGATGTATCGGCGACGTGGCCAGCCTGCACGCGCGCTACTACGCGGCGTCGTCGGGCTTCGGCGTGTATTTCGAGCGGAAGGTGGCGACCGAGCTGGCTGCCTTCGCGGCGTCCCTGCCCGCCCCCGGCAAGGCGCTCTGGCTCTACGTGGAGAATGGCAGGACGCTGGCTTCGCTCGCCATCGACGGGGACCCGGCCGGCGGCGTTGCCCATCTGCGCTGGTTCATCGTCGACGCCTCGCTGCGCGGCACGGGCCTCGGGCGGCGCTTGCTGGCCAAGGCCGTGGCATTCGTCGACGCGCGCTTCGGCGAGACCTATCTCTGGACCTTCAAGGGCCTGGACGCGGCGCGCCATCTGTATGAATCGTTCGGCTTCCGGCTGACCGGCGAGGCGGAAGGCGCGCAGTGGGGCACCGTGGTGGTGGAGCAGCGCTTCAGCCGGCGCGCGGACGACACTGGCGGCGCCGGGGAAGCCGCGGAAGCCGGGGAAGCGCCGCGCTGACCCTGCCCGCGCGCGGCGGCCATTCCGGCCAGCCGGGGCGCCGAAGCCCGGCCATGCTTCATGCGCCGGTCTTCGGCGACAACTTGCCGGGCGCGAACCTGGTCCGCGCCACCGGCACCTTGCGCCGGCCGGTCTCGCTGCGCCGCAGGGCGGCGGCCTGCGCCTCGGCGTGCCCGGCGCGGCGCGCGGCGGCTTCGAGTTCGGCGCGCAGCGCATCCAGCGCTTGCGCCCTCCCGGCCAGTTCCCGCTCCGCCGATGCCAGCCGCTGGCGCAGCGCCTCGCCTTCGGCCTGCAGCCGCGCGCGCTCCGCGCTGCCGGCCACCGCCGCTTCCTGCGCCCTGGCCTGCGCGGCTGACAGCTCGGCGCGCAGGTCCGCCGCCGCCTGTTCGCCCTTCTGGCGCAGCGTGCGCTCCTGGTCGATCTCACGCAGCGCGCGCCGCTCGGTGGCGCCGGCCCGCTCCTGGGCCACGGCGGCCTGCTCGCGCGCGCGCTCGAGTTCCGCCGAGAACTGCGCGCGCAACTCGCCCAGCTGCCGTTCCTGCGCCTGCGCCTGGTTCCTGCCCTCCTCCAGCCGCGCCCGGGTGGCGGCATGGGCCTGGCGCTCGGCATCCAGTTCCGCCCGCAGCGCGGCCAGCGCCTGGCGGGCCGCCTCCAGTTCGCCCGCGACCGCGGCGGTCTCGCGCTCGGCGGCCGCCACCGCGGCGCGCGCCTGGTCGCGCTGCGCCTGCGCTTCGCCGGCCTGGCGTCCTGCCTCGTCGCGCAGCGCCGCCAGCTCGCTGGCGGCGGACTCGCTGGCGGCCTGCCAGATCTGCTGCACGGCATCCGCCGCGACCTGCTTGATGGCATCGGGCAGGCCGGGATGCTCGATCCGCACGCGCGCCTGCTCGCGCAGGTCCTGCCAGAACTGGCCCAGCACCTCCAGCGGCGTGCCCATGCTGCCTTTGCGCACCAGTCCATAAAGCTTGTTGGCGGTCGGCGTGATGCCGTAGCGGAAGAACAGCAGGCCACAGACCTCGCGGTACAGCGCGCGGGTTTCGGGGAAACGCTCGCGCAGCGCGGCCACGTCGGCCTGCAGGCTGGCGTCGGCGGTTTCGGGCGATTCGGTCGATGCGGGCTGGATTGGCATGGCGGTGATGGCGAAGACGTGGAATTTGTAGATATTACTACGTAATACGTAATATTTCATGATTCCATAAGATAACTTTAGACATAATTACGCTTCTGTCTATAATTGCTGGCCAAGTCGCTTTTGGATCGTCATTTGGATCGCCCATTGGATCGCTCCCCACGCATGCCAGTCCCTGCCCCGCCCCTCGCCGCGCTGCCGGCCATGCCGCTGGAACAGCTCCGGCTGCCCGCCGACCTCTCGGGCGCCGAAGGAAGCAACCGCGCCCGCGGCGGCACCCCGCAGATCGCCGCGCGCGACGACGTGGCCGCCGTCGCCGCGTGGCTGGCGCGTTATGCCGGCACCCCGGCGACCTTGCAGAGCTACCGGCGCGAGGCCGAGCGCCTGCTGCTGTGGGCGGTGATGCAGCATGGCAAGCCGCTGTCGTCGCTGACGCACGAGGACCTGCTGCTGTACGAGCGCTTCCTGGCCGATCCGCAGCCGGCCGCGCGCTGGGTCATGGCCTCGCGCAAGAAGCTGGCGCGCGGCGCGCCCGCATGGCGGCCCTTCGCCGGGCCGCTCTCGCCGGCCAGCGTGCGGCACGCGCTGGTCATCATCAATGCGCTGTTCGCGTGGCTGGTCGAGGCCGGCTACCTGGCCGGCAACCCGCTCTCGCTGGCGCGCCGGCGCCGCGGCCATGCGCAGCCCCGCATCACGCGCTACCTGAGCCACGAACTGTGGCAGGCGGTGAAGGACACCATCGAGGACATGCCGCGGCAAAGCGAGCGCGAGCGGCTGCACGCGGCGCGCTGCCGCTGGCTGCTGACGGTGCTGTACCTGGGCGGGCTGCGCGCGGCGGAAGTGGCCGGCGCCGGCATGGGCGCGTTCTTCAGCCGGCGCGACGCCAGCGGCGTGGAGCGCTGGTGGCTGGAAGTGACCGGCAAGGGCAGCAAGACGCGGCTGGTGCCGGCCAGCGACGAGCTGATGGCGGAACTGGCGCGCTACCGGCGCGCCCACGGCCTGCCGGCGGCGCCGCTGCCGGGCGAAGACCGGCCGCTGGTGCTGCCCGTGATCGGGCAGGCGCGCGCGCCCAGGCCGCTGTCGCGCGGCGCGCTGCACCTGGTGCTCAAGGAAGTGTTCGCGCTCGCGGCGGAGCGCCTGCGCGCGCGCGGCCCGCAATGGGAAAGCCGCGCCGAGCTGCTGGCCAGCGCCTCGGCGCACTGGCTGCGCCACACCGCCGGCTCGCACATGACCGACAGCCAGGTCGACCTGCGCTTCGTGCGCGACAACCTCGGCCACGCCTCGATCGCCACCACCAGCGGCTACCTGCACAGCGAGGACGACGCGCGGCATCAGGCCACGGGCGCGGCGCACCGCATTGGCTGGCGCGAGCGGGACACGCCGGCCGAGCCCGACTGTTGACTGAAAATCAAGAGATTTTCACCGATACTCCTGTTTTTCAATCGAAGCGGGCCAGGCAGACTTCGCCCCATCGCTTTGCTCGCCGAAGCACGCGCGGCGAGCGCCTGCCGCGCGGCATGGCCCCGCATCCGCCCCCAACCGAGGAGAATTTCATGACCGCGTCCAGCGCCCCCGCCGTCGAGGCCGCGCCCCGTTCCGCCCTGCCGCTGCTCGCGCTCGCGGCCGGCGCCTTCAGCATCGGCACCACCGAGTTCGCGCCGATGGGCCTGCTGCCCGTGATCGCGGACGGCGTCCACGTGTCGATCCCGACCGCCGGCATGCTGATCAGCGCCTACGCCATCGGCGTCATGCTCGGCGCGCCGGTGATGACGCTGCTCCTGTCGCGCTGGCCCCGGCGCTCGGCGCTGATCGCGCTGATGAGCATCTTCACGGTGGGCAACCTGCTATCCGCGCTGGCGCCGAACTACACGGCGCTGCTGCTCGCGCGGCTGGTCACGAGCCTGAACCACGGCGCGTTCTTCGGCGTGGGCTCGGTCGTCGCGGCCAGCCTGGTGCCGCGCCACCGGCAGGCCAGCGCCGTGGCCACCATGTTCATGGGCCTGACCATCGCCAACGTGGGCGGCGTGCCGGCCGCGACCTGGCTCGGGCAGGTGCTCGGCTGGCGCATGTCGTTCGCGGCCACCGCCGGGCTCGGCGTCGTCGCCATGATCGGGCTGTGGTCGGCGCTGCCGCGCGGCCAGGCGGGCCGGGCGCCCGACCTGCGCGGCGAGCTGGCCGTGCTGACGCGGCCCGTGGTGCTGGCCGCGATGGCCACCACCGTGCTCGGCGCCGGCGCCATGTTCACGCTCTATACCTATATCGCGCCGACGCTGGTGGAGATCACCGGCGCCTCGCCCGGCTTCGTCACCGCGATGCTGATGCTGATCGGCATCGGCTTCTCGATCGGCAACGTGGCCGGCGGGCGCCTGGCCGACCGTTCGCTCGAAGGCAGCCTGATCGGCTTCCTGGTCCTGCTGAGCGCGGTCATGCTGGTGTTCCCTTGGCTGGCCACCACGCACCTGGGCGTGGCCGCCGGCCTGCTGGTATGGGGCACCGCCACCTTCGCCATCGTGCCGCCGCTGCAGATGCGCGTGATGCGCGCGGCGGCCGAGGCGCCGGGCCTGGCGTCCTCGGTCAACGTCGGCGCGTTCAACCTCGGCAACGCGCTCGGCGCGGCCGCGGGCGGCGCCGCCATTTCGTCCGGCTTCGGCTACCAGGCCGTGCCGGTGGTCGGCGCGCTGCTGGCCGCGGCCAGCCTCCTGCTCGTGCTGGTCCAGGCCGCGCGCGCGCGCCAGCGCGCCTGACGGCGGCTTGCCACTTCCCGCGGCCCGGCGCGATACCGCGAGACCGTAGCGCCGGGCCGCCGCGCCTAGCCGGGCAGCTCGCCTACCGCGCGCGACGCCTGCTCGATCGCCGCCGTCAGCGACGGGCTGCCGGCGCTGTCGCAATTGGCGATGACCACGTTGCCCGCCGGCGCGCGCGCCCGTTCCAGCGCGGCCTGCGCCGCGGCCGCGTCGTCGTAGAGGCTGTTGGGCAGGTAGCTGTAGCCGTGCGCCCAGCGGTTGACGGTGATGCCGCGGATCACGTCGCCGGAGGCAAAGCCGCCGCCGGCCAGCATGCGGTCGAGCTGGCCGCGGATGCCGGCTTCGAGCGTGGCGAACGGCGTGCCGAGCAGGAAGGCGCGGCCGGCGCGGAAGCGGTCGCGCGCGGGCATGCCGCTGTCGGGCACGGTCGGCACGTAGAGCATGTGCAGCACCACCGGGTCGGACGGCCGCGCGCCGGCCGGGGTTTCCAGCCACAGGTCGGTGTAGGCCATCGCCGGCGCGTGGATGCGGCGGGCCTTGAGCGCGGCGAAGGCCCGCCAGTTGTCGAGCGCCACCTTGCTGTAGACCACCGGCGCCTTGACGTCGGCGCGCAGGGCCTGCTTCTGCGGCTCGGGCAGGCCGGGCATGATGAACGGGATCATCATGTTGTAGCCGGCCAGCACCACGTGCGCGGCTTCCACGCGGTGCAGGTTGCCGCTCCAGCCGTAGGTCACGCGCGTGATGCGCTGGTCGGGCTCGATGGCGATGGCGGTGCTGTTCAGGCGCAGCTTGACCTTGGCGTCGTCGGTATCGAGCCGGCTGTAGTCGAAGGCCGCGCCGCCGATGGCATCGGCGCCCGCGCCCCCGGCCACGCCGGGAATCAGGCTGCGCACCAGCAGGCGCGCCAGCGTGGCGTTGCCGTCGGGAAACCACAGCGTGGAAGCCGGCGACTTGCCCAGGCGCGCGTCGCGGCCCGGCCGCGGCATGTTCGCGCCGCCCGGCAGGCCAATGGCGAGCGCGTCGAACACCGAGACGCCGTCCGCGTCGAGCGCGTAGGCATCGTTGCCGCGGCTGCGGAAGAAGCGCTGGCCGGCCAGCCCCAGGCCGGCCTTGTCGCGCAGGAAGGCGGCATACGGCGTGCGCTTGAGGTAGGCCAGCCGCTCGGCCTCGCCCAGGCCCGCGAGGTAGTCGGTGCCGCCGTCGGCCAGGCGCGCCAGCGCGGCGCGGTCCTGCGGCGGCAGCGGCGTCTTGTCGAGGAAGGCCTTGAAGG
>NZ_AQPL01000428.1:0-1983 GCF_000395345.1 Cupriavidus sp. WS
GGCGCGGTCCTGCGGCGGCAGCGGCGTCTTGTCGAGGAAGGCCTTGAAGGCGTCGGCCGACGGCGCCGCCGCGCCTGTATTGCCGGCGTTGCGCGCGTCGGTCAGATCGGCGAACGGGTCGCCGGCCAGCAGCTGGTCGCGGCCGAAATGCTCGGCGTCGAAGAACACCGCGCGGCCCATGCCGAGGTCGCGGTAAGGATCGGGCCCGGCCGGCGGGCGCTTCGTCTCCACGCCCAGCCCGGCCAGCAGCGTGGCCACCGCGCGGCTGTCGAGCGCGGCCGCGGGCATGTCGGCGCTGCCGCCGTAGGTGACGAGTTTCTGCCCGCGCACGGTGAATTCGTTGCGCTTGGCGTGGCCGCCGAAATCGTCGTGGTTGTCGAGGATCAGGATGCGCTTGCCGGCGCCGAAGCGGCGCTGGTAGAACCACGCCGCCGCCAGCCCGCTGATGCCGCCGCCGACCACCACGAGGTCGAACGCTTCGCGCGCGAGCACGCCGGGGTATCTGGCGCCTTCGCGCGCCAGGCTGTGCGCCAGCGTGTAGGTGCCGGCGTGGTTGCCGCGCAGCCCGGTGAGCGCCGGCGGATACACCGCCGCGCCGCGCTCGGCGGCCCGCAGCAGCTGGCCCGGCGCGAGGCCGGCGGCAATGGTGAGCGCGGCGCCGTTGAGGAAATCCCTGCGCGTGATGGTCATGTCGGTGTGGCCTTCGCTTGTCGCTGCTTGTCTTTGCCCGGTCCCTGCGTGTCCCTGCCCGCGCGGCTCAGCGCCCGGCCGCCTGACGGCGGCGGTCGAGCTCGGCGCGGCGCGCGGCCACGGCGGCCTCGCCGACCGGGCTGGCGTCGTTGCCCCAGCCGGCGCGGATGAAGGTCAGCACGTTGGCCAGTTCCTGGTTGTCCAGGGTCCAGCCGTAGCCGGGCATGTGATAGTCGGTGGCGGCGGTGCCGACCTGGGCCGTGACGGCGCCGTCGAGCAGCAGGCTGGCCAGCGCGGACGGGTCCGGGTCCATCACGGTCGGATTGCCCGCCAGCGGCGGGAAGACCCGCGCGAAGCCCTTGCCGCCGGCGCCGTGGCACGGCATGCAGAACTCCGCGTACTGGCGCGCGCCGGTCGCGTCGAAGCGGCCCTGGGCCAGCCGCTCGGCGGTGGCGGCGTCATAGCGGTATGGCGTCTCGCCGCGCGCGCCTGGAATGGACTTGAGGTAGGTGGCGACCGCCTCCAGGTCCGGGCGGGTCATGAACTGCGTGGACGAGGCGATCACCTCGGACATCGGCCCGAACGAGGTGGCATGCGCGTTGCGGCCGGTGTGCAGGTATTCGACGATGTCCTCGCGCGACCAGCCGCCCAGCCCGGTGCGCGGGTCGCCGCGCAGGCTGGTGGAGGCCCAGCCGTCCACGCTGGCGCCGGCCAGGAAGTGCCGGCTGCGCTCGTCCAGTCCGCGCTCGGCCAGCAGCGTGCCGCGCGGCGTGTGGCAGGCGCCGCAGTGGGCCACGGCCTGCACCAGGTAGGCGCCGCGCCGCCATTCGGCGCTCTGGCCGGCGCCGGCCTCGGCCGGGCCGCTGTCCAGGAACAGCCAGTTCCACACGCGCAGCAGCCAGCGCATGCCGAACGGCCAGCGCATCTCGGGCGCGGCGGCGGCCCGGCGCACCGGCTTCACCTCGGCGCGCAGGTAGGCGTAGAGCGCCTGCACGTCCGGCTCGGCCAGCCTGGCGTAGGACGGGTAAGGCATGGCCGGATACAGCCGCTTGCCGTGCTTCGCCACGCCCTCGCGCAGCGCGCGGTCGAACTCCGCGAGGCTGTAGCCGCCGATGCCGGTTTCGGCGTCGGGCGTGATGTTGGTGGAATAGACCGTGCCCACGCCGGTGCGCAGCGGCAGGCCGCCCGCGAACGGCGCGCCGCCGGGGGCGGTATGGCAGGCCGCGCAGTTGGCGACCTTGGCGAGGTAGCGGCCGCGCTCGACGCGCGCGGCATCGGCGGCGGCGGGCTGGG
>NZ_AQPL01000429.1:0-21009 GCF_000395345.1 Cupriavidus sp. WS
GTTGACTTTGACTTTGAAGTTGATTTTGACGTGGATTCTGAAGTTGAATTTGAAGCTTGAAATAACCTCCAACAACCCATCCCCTACGCCGCACACCCCATCATCTGCCGCTGCCGGTACTCCCCCGGCGCCACGCCAGTCCATTTCTTGAACGCCCGGTGAAACGTGCTCGGCTCCGAAAACCCCACCCTTAACGCCACTTGCTGCAACGGCAGGTCGGTATGTTCGAGAAAGCCGATGGCGGCGTCGCGCCGCAGGCTGTCCTTGATGCTCTGGTAGCCGCGGCCTTCGTCGCGCAGGCGGCGGCGCAGCGTCTGCGGGGTCAGGCGCAGGGTTTCGGCCATCTGTTCGAGCGAGGGGAGTTCGCCGTCGAGGTGGCCGCGCAGGTGGCGGCGGATGCGCTCGGCGAGGCAGGAGTCGTCGCGGTAGCGGGTCAGCAGGTTGCGCGGGGTGTCGCGCAGGAAGGCTTGCAGGCTGGCGGCGTCCTGCACCACGGGCAGGCGCAGCCAGGCGGCGTCGAAATGCAGCGCGGTGTGCGGCTGGCCGTAGCGGACCTGGGTGTTGAAGACGCGCTCGGTGTCGCTGCGCCGCGCGCTGCCGCGTGGCGCGGGCGGCGGCGCGGCGAGGTCGACGCCGGCCAGCGGGATGCGCCGGGCGGCGAGCCAGTTGGCCACGCCGTAGGCCTGGAAGGCGAAGGTGGATTCGGCGTAGAGGCGGCATGGCGTGGCGGGCGCGCGCGGCAGCAGCAGCAGGGTGGCGCGGCCGTCGTGCTGCTGCAGGCGGGGCACGAAGTCATGCAGGTGCAGCCGGTATTGCTGCAGGCCGACGCGCAGCGCGTCTTCGAGCGTGGCGCAGTGGATCAGCGCGCGGCAGGCCTGGGCGAACACGCCGGGCGCCAGCGGCCGGTTCAGCAGGCCCCAGAACTCGTCGCGCGTGACGCGGCGCATGGCGCGCATCAGCGCGGCGAACTGGTCTTCGCTCACGCGCGCGCTGGGCGATTGCAGCAGCGCGGCGGGGATGCCGGCGCGGCGCAGCAGGGCGTCGATGTCGCAGCCAATGCGGCGCGGGCCCAGCAGGATCTGCTCGACCTGGAGCACGGCGATGGTGTGGCGGGCCGGCGGGCCGTGCGGCGCCGCCCGCAGCGGGCGGGAAGCGGCCGGCACCGCTGGCGGCACGGACGCGCCCGCGCCGGAAGCGACGATATGCATGGTCTCCTCGTCCTCGTTGCCGCAGCCCTGGCTGCCGGATGCTGCGGCGCGGCATGAGCGCGCGGGCTGGCGGGTCTGGCGGGATGCCGGGTCTGCGCCGGCTTATGGTGGCTCATGGCGGCTCATGGTGAGCCTGTCGCGCCAGTTAGCCCGATGCGCCGGCGCCGCGCAATCCGGATTTACCAAAGGCAGGCTTTTCCCTGAGCGATTCGGCCAATCATTTTGGGCCGAATGGTCATTGTCCACGCAGCGCAGCATCGCGCAATCTCGTTGCCTGGGCATGGGACCGGGGGAGGGAGCGGGATGCAGGCTGATCGTCGCAGGATCTTGTCGTGGCTGGGCGCGGCGCCGCTGGCGGCCGGCGGCATCGGGCCGTGCGGCCCGGCGCTGGCGCAGGGCGCGGGCGGCAACTGGCCGGGCCGGCCGGTGCGGCTGGTGGTGCCTTACCCGGCCGGTGGCGCCACCGACGTGCTGGCGCGCGCGCTCGCCGAGCCGCTGGGCAGGGCGTGGGGCAAGCCCGTGGTGGTGGAGAACCGCCCGGGCGCGAGCGGCATGATCGGCGCCGACGCGGTGGCCAAGGCCGAGCCCGACGGCCACACCGCGCTGCTGACCATCACCACGCTGGTCCAGGCGCCGAGCCTGTACGCGAAGGCGCCGTTCGACCCGGTGCGCGATTTCGCGCCGGTGTCGCAGCTCGGCACCACCAGCCTGGTGTTCGCGGTGCACAACTCGGTGCCCGCGGCCACGCTGGCGGAGTTCATCGCGCTGGTGAGGTCCCGGCCGCGCCAGTTCAGCTACGGCTCGTTCGGCACCGGCTCGAGCGGGCATCTGTACGGCGAGGTCTTCAATGAAGCGGCCGGGCTCGACCTGACCCATGTCTCGTACAAGGGCGAGGCGCCGGAGCTCAACGACCTGCTCGGCGGGCAGGTGCCGGCGGCCGTGATCTCCGTGATGGGCGCGCGCCCGCACGTGGCCAGCGGCCGGCTGCGCGCGCTGGCCGTGACCGGCCCGGCGCGCGCGCCGCAGTTGCCGGACGTGCCGACCTTCCGCGAAGGCGGCATCGCGGGCATGGATTCGATGAGCTGGTTCGGCCTGCTGCTGCCCGCCGCGGCGCCACGCGCGGTGGTGGAGAAGTTTTCCGCCGACGTCAACCGCGTGCTGGCCGTGCCGGCCGTGCGCGGGCGCATGAGCGAGATGGGCGTGGTGCTTTCGGGCAGCACGCCGGACGCCTTCGCCGACACCATGCGCAGCGACTACGCGCGCTGGGGCCAGGTGATCCGCACCCGCAACATCCGCCTCGACTGATGCCGCGCCGGCGGCGGCCGGCGCCTTTTTCTCCTACCCGTGTTGCCATGATGCAAGCCGATTCCTCTTCCATGCCTCCCTGCCGCTCGCCGTTCTGGCCACCGGGCCTGCCGGCGCAGATCCAGGTGCCGCGCACCAGCCTGGCCTACAACGTGGAAGTCGCCGCGCGGCGCTACCCGGACAAGACCGCGATCCGGTTCTTCGGCAACGCCATCAGCTACGCCAGCCTGCACGCGCAGATCGGGCGCATGGCGGGCTACCTGCAGCAGGCGTGCGGCGTGGCGCCGGGCGACCGCGTGCTGCTGTTCAGCCAGAACTGCCCGCAGTTCATCGTGGCCTACTACGCCATCCTGCGCGCCGGGGCGGTGGTGGTGCCGGCCAACCCGATGTGGCTGACCGCGGAGCTCGAGCATGTGGTGGCGGACAGCGGCGCGGTGGCGGCCTTCGTCGCCGCCGAGCTGTACGCGCGCATCGCGCCGCTGCACGGCGCGCGGCTGCCGCACGTGATCGCGCACCAGTACGGCGACATGCTCGCCACCGCCGACCGTGCCGACCGTGCCGACCGGACCGACGCCGGGGTGCCGGCGTGGCTGCACGAGCGCGCGCCGCTGCCCGCCGGCGCGCCGGCCGGCGCCACGCTCGTGCCGTGGACGCAGGCCGACGCCGCCGGCCTGAGCCCCGGCCCGGACGAGGCCGGCTACGACACCTTGTGCATGCTGGCCTACACCTCCGGCACCACCGGCCATCCGAAGGGCTGCATGCATACGCACGGCACGCTGATGAGCGCGGCGGTGGGCTCGCAGCGCTGGCGCGGCGCCCTGCCGGACAGCGTGACCTTGTCGGTGGCGCCGATGTTCCACCTGCTCGGCATGCAGAACGGCATCCACGCGCCGCTCTACCTGGGCGCCACCATCGTGCTGCTGCCGCGCTGGGACCGCGCGCTGGCAGCAGACCTGATCGAGCGCTACCAGGTGACCACCTGGGGCGCGCCGCCGGCGATGCTGGTGGATTTCTTTTCCCAGCCCGGCATCGCCGGGCGCGACCTCTCCAGCCTGTCCTACCTCGGCGGCGGCGGCGCGGCTATGCCGGACGCGGTGGCGTCGATGCTGGAGGAGCGCTTCGGCCTGCCTTACGTGGAGGCCTACGGCCTGACCGAGAGCGCGGCCTTCCTGCTGTCCAATCCGCGCCACCGGCCCAAGCGCGAGTGCCTGGGCATCGCCACCTTCGGCGTGGACGCGCGCGTGATCGACCCGCACACGCTGGCCGGGCTGCCGCGGGGCGAACTGGGCGAGATCGTCACGCACGGCGCGCAGATCATGCTGGGCTACTGGCGCAATCCGCAGGCCGACGCCGAGGCGTTCGTCGAGATCGACGGCAAGCGCTTCCTGCGCACCGGCGACCTGGGCTTCATGGACGAGGAAGGCTATTTCTTCATGCGCGACCGCCTCAAACGCATGATCAACGCCTCCGGCTTCAAGGTCTGGCCCGCCGAGGTGGAGAACCTGCTGTACGGCCATCCGGCCATCCACGAAGCCTGCGTGATCGCCGCGCGCGACGCGCGCCGCGGCGAGACCGTCAAGGCGGTGGTGGCGCTCAAGCCCGCCGCGCGCGGCACGCCCGAGGCCGGCGCCGAGCAGATCATGGCGTGGTGCCGCGAGCGGCTGGCGGCCTACAAGGTGCCGCGCATCGTCAGCTTCGTCGACGCGCTGCCCAAGTCGGCCACCGGGAAGATCCAGTGGCGGGCGCTGCAGGAGCAGGAACAGGCGGCGCCGGCCCGGCCGGCGGACTGAGACGCGCGACAGGACAACACACCGGAAAGCACACCAGAGCACACCAAGCGAATGGGGGAGACAACGATGAAGACAACGCGGCGAGCCTGGCTGGGCCAGGCGGCGGCACTCGGCGGCGGCGCGCTGCTGGGCGGCTGGCGGCGGCCGGCGCGGGCGCAGGGCGGCTATCCCGCCAGGCCCATCCGCATGGTGGTGCCGTACCCGGCCGGCGGCGGCACCGACACCGTGGCGCGCATGATCGGCCAGCGCCTGGCCGAGGCCTGGGGCCAGCCCGTGGTGGTGGACAACAAGCCCGGCGCCAGCGGCATGCTCGGCAACGACATCGTCGCCAAGGCGGCGCCGGACGGCTACACGGTGCTGCTCGGCATCACCGCCATGATCCAGTCGCCAAGCCTGTACAAGCGCATTCCCTACGACGTGGCGCGCGATTTCCAGCCGGTCTCGCTGCTGGCGCGCTCGTCCGACCTGTTCGTGGTGCCCAACCGGGTGCCGGCCGCCACGCTCGCCGAGTTCGTGGCGCTGGCCAGGGCCAGCCCCGGCAGGTTCAGCTACGGCTCCTACGGCAACGGCACGTCCTCGCACCTGCACGGCGAGCTGCTCAAGATGCAGGCCGGGCTGGACCTGGCGCACATCCCGTACAAGGGCGCCGCGCCGCTGATGAGCGACGTGCTGGGCGGGCAGGTGGACTCGGCCTTCGTCGATGTGACGTCCGCGAACAGCTATTTAAATAGCGGGAAATTCCGCATTCTCGCCATCACCGGCGCGCAGCGCTACAAGTCGATCGCCGCGGTGCCCACGTTCGCCGAGGCGGGTTTTCCCGGCTTCGAGCCGAGCGGCTGGTTCGCCGCGTTCCTGCCGGCGCGCACGCCGCGCGAGATGGTGGCGCGGATGTCGGCCGAGGTCGGGCGCATCGTGCGCCAGCCGGACATCGCGCAGAAGCTGGCGGCGATGGGCCTGCAGCCGGTAGGGTCGTCGGCCGAGGAGCTGGCCGCCGTGATCGCCACCGACACGCCGAAGTGGGCCCGCATCGTCCAGGACGCGCACATCCAGCTGGACTGAGCACCGGCGCTTGCGTCAAAGAGCATCAATCGATACATCGCGGCCGCCGCGCTTCCCGCCGCGGCCGAACCCCGGCGCCGCGGGTGTTGCGGCGCAGCACCGGCGGCTTCCGCCCCGACGACATTTCCCGGAGAACACCAAGATGAAGAGCACGGACAAGAACATGGCGATGGCGGCCCGCAAGGTGCCCTGGATGAACGAGGAACTGACCCTGTTCCAGGACACCGTGCGCCGCTTCGTCGAGCGCGAGCTGGTGCCGCACGAAGCGCGCTGGGCCGAGCGCGGCTACATCGACCGCGAGGTCTGGAACCGCGCCGGCGAGGTCGGCCTGCTGTGCGCGAGCATCCCCGAAGCGTACGGCGGCGGCGGCGGGAACTTCGCGCACGAGGCCGTGATCTGTAACGAAATGGCGCGCGCCATCGCCACCAGTCTCGGCAATGGCGTGCACAGCGGCATCGTGGCCCATTACTTGCTCAACTACGGCACCGAGGCGCAGAAGCGCAAATGGCTGCCGCAGATGGCTTCCGGCGCGATGGTAGGCGCGATCGCCATGTCGGAGCCCGGCGCGGGCTCGGACCTCAAGTCGGTACGCACCCGCGCGGTGCGTGAAAAGAACCAGAACGGAGACGTCTATCGCATCAACGGTGCAAAGACCTTCATTACCAACGGCTACCACGCCGACCTGGTCTGCGTGGTGGCCAAGACCGATCCCGGGGCCGGCGCGCGCGGGGTCTCGCTCATCATGGTCGAGACCCGCGACCTGCCGGGCTTCCGGCGCGGCCGCATCCTGGAAAAAATCGGGCAGAAAGGGCAGGACACTGCCGAGCTGTTCTTTGACGACGTGTGCGTGCCGGCGGAAAACCTGCTCGGCGCCGAGGAGGGACAAGGCTTCTATCAGCTGATGCAGCAGTTGCCGCAGGAACGCATGATCATCGCGCTGGGCGCGGTGGCGAGCATGCAGCGCGCCATCGAGCTCACCACGGACTACGTGCGCGAGCGCCACGTGTTCGGCAAACCGCTGATCGATATGCAGAACACGCGCTTCAAGCTCGCCGAGTGCAAGACCGAGGCAACCATCGCCGCGACCTTCGTCGACGACTGCATGATGCGCCTGCTCGCGGGCGAGCTCGATGCCCCCACCGCGGCGATGGCCAAGTGGTGGTGCGCGCAGAAGAACTGCGACATCATCGACGAATGCCTGCAGCTGCATGGCGGCTACGGCTACATGCTCGAATACCCGATCGCGCGGATGTACGCCAACGCCCGCGTGAGCAAGATCTACGGCGGCTCCAACGAGATCATGAAGGAGCTGGTGGCGCGCACGCTGTAGGGCGTGCGCCGCCGCGCGGATGCGTGCCGGTGCGTGCCGGATGCGCAGCGCGCGGCGGCCCCTCATACCGACGCCTTAGGACGTTGGCGGTAGTGCTGTCCGCAATGCCGCGCGGGGCGTGCGTTGCAAAATCGCAAGCGTGGTTGTGGTTACAAAACCATCTATGCACGCGGCGCGGGAAAGGTGTAATGTGTGTCACAAGACATGGTCCAAATGCCCGTCGCGAGTGGGGCCGGGAGCAGCAGTACGGAGACCTGCCTGTCGTTGCGCGGTTGCACGCGCACCTGCAAGACACGGGCGTGAAGTTGGTCAACCGGCTCTTAGCCTTCGCCGTTATTTGACTATGATGAAGTAAAGGCCTCGCAACATGGCCAGCACCGCCAAGCCGGGGTGGCGGAGTTGCAAACGCTGGCGCGGGATCTTTTGATGCAGCAGATGTGCCTTCGCCTCGGACGGGAATCTGACGGGAGTGAGGTATGGACATTTTCGGCCACTACGCCACACGCTTCGAAGCTCGCAAGGAAGAGGAATACAGCATCCAGGAGTACCTGGATATCTGCAAGAAGGACCCCTCCGCCTACGCGACCGCCGCCGAGCGCATGCTCGCCGCCATCGGTCAGCCCGAACTGGTGGATACCCACCACGATCCACGGCTGTCCCGCCTGTTCTTCAACAAGGTCATCAGGATCTATCCGGCCTTCCGCGAGTTCTACGGCATGGAGGACACGATCGAGCAGATCGTCTCGTTCTTCAAGCATGCCGCGCAGGGACTCGAGGAACGCAAGCAGATCCTCTATCTGCTCGGGCCTCCCGGCGGCGGCAAGTCCTCGCTGGCGGAGAAACTCAAGGTGCTGATGGAGCAGATCCCCATCTACGCCCTGAAGGGCTCGCCCATCCACGAATCTCCGCTCGGGCTGTTCTCGCCCGAGGAAGACGGCAAGATCCTGGAAGAGGACTATGGCATCCCGGTGCGCTACATCAACACCATCGCCTCGCCGTGGGCGGTGAAGCGCCTGCACGAGTTCAACGGCGACATCACGCGCTTCCGCGTGGTCAAGCTGCGCCCCTCGGTGCTGTCGCAGATCGCCATCTCCAAGACGGAGCCGGGCGACGAGAACAACCAGGACATCTCCTCGCTGGTCGGCAAGGTCGATATCCGCAAGCTCGAGGATTTCCCGCAGGACGACCCGGACGCCTACTCGTATTCCGGCGGGCTGTGCCTGGCCAACCGCGGCCTGCTCGAGTTCGTCGAAATGTTCAAGGCGCCGATCAAGGTCCTGCACCCGCTGCTGACCGCGACGCAGGAAGGCAACTACAAGGGCACCGAGGGCTTCGGCGCGATCCCGTTCGACGGCGTCATCCTGGCGCACTCGAACGAGGCCGAGTGGCAGACCTTCAAGGCCGACAAGAACAACGAGGCTTTCCTCGACCGCATCTACATCGTCAAGGTGCCGTACTGCCTGCGCGTGTCGGACGAGGTGAAGATCTACGACAAGCTGCTGCGCAGCAGCTCGCTGGCGGCCGCGCCGTGCGCGCCCAACACGCTGAAGATGATGGCGCAGTTCGCCGTGCTCACGCGCATCAAGGAGCCGGAGAACTCGAACATCTTCTCCAAGATGCGGGTGTATGACGGCGAGAGCCTCAAGGACGTCGACCCGAAGGCCAAGTCGTACCAGGAGTACCGCGACTACGCCGGCATCGACGAAGGCATGAACGGGCTGTCCACGCGCTTCGCCTTCAAGGTGCTGTCCAAGGTCTTCAACTTCGACAACACCGAGGTGGCGGCCAACCCGGTGCACCTGCTCTACGTGCTCGAGCAGCAGATCGAGCGCGAGCAGTTCCCGCCGGAGCAGGAAGCCAAGCTGCTGTCGTACATCAAGGAGTACCTGACCACGCCGTTCGTGGAGTTCATCGGCAAGGAGATCCAGACCGCCTACCTGGAGTCCTATTCCGAATATGGACAGAACATCTTCGACCGCTATGTGGTGTTTGCCGACCTGTGGATACAGGACCAGGAATATCGCGACCCGAATACCGGCGAGATTCTCGACCGCAACGCGCTCAACGACGAACTCGAGAAGGTGGAAAAGCCCGCGGGCATCTCCAACCCCAAGGATTTCCGCAACGAGATCGTCAACTTCGTGCTGCGCGCGCGGGCCAACAACGCGGGCAAGAACCCCGCGTGGACCAGCTACGAGAAGCTGCGCATGGTGATCGAGAAGCGCATGTTCTCCACCACCGAAGACCTGCTGCCCGTGATCTCGTTCAACGCCAAGTCCTCCCGCGAGGACCAGGACAAGCACGCGAACTTCGTCAACCGCATGGTCGAGAAGGGCTACACGGCGAAGCAGGTCCGCCTACTTGTGGAGTGGTACTTGCGCGTCAGAAAATCATCGTAACGGCGCCTGGACGAGGCCTCTCCAAGAGGGCAAGCATATGGCCACGGTCATCGATCGGCGCGAGAACGGCGGCAACAAGAGTGCCGTCAACCAGCAACGCTTCATCAAGCGCTACCGCGAGCAGATACGCCAGGCGGTAGCGAAGGCGGTGTCCGGCCGGAAGATCATGGACATCGAGCAGAGCGGGCAGGTGTCCATTCCGGTCAAGGACATCTCCGAGCCAGCCTTCCACCACGGCCAGGGCGGCCGGCGGGAGTGGATCCACCCGGGCAACAAGAAGTTCGTGCGCGGGGACAGCTTCGACCGCCAGCAGCAGGGCGCGGGCGGAGGCGGCTCGAAGGCCAGCGACTCGGGCGAGGGCGAGGACGATTTCGTCTTCACGCTGTCGCGCGAGGATTTCCTCAATTTCTTCTTCGAGGACATGGCGCTGCCCGACATGGCCAAGCGCCACCTTGCCAAGATCGCCGAGGTCCGCAAGGTGCGCGCCGGCTTTTCCATCGACGGCACGCCTTCCAACCTTTCCATCCTGCGCACCATGCGCAGCTCGCTCGGGCGCCGCATCGCGCTGTCCAGCCCCTACCAGAAGAAGCTCACCGTGCTCGAGAAGGAGTACGGCGAGGTGCTGGAGCAGGACGGCCCGTATTCCGCGCGCGCGCTGGAGCTGATGAAGGAGATGCGCCACCTGCGCGCCTGCGTGGAGCGCGTGCCCTTCATCGAGAAGCTCGACCTGCGCTACAACAACCGCGTGCTCAAGAAGCGCCCGCAGGCGCAGGCGGTGATGTTCTGCCTGATGGACGTCTCCGGCTCGATGGACGAGAGCCGAAAGGATCTCGCCAAGCGCTTCTTCATGCTCTTGTACCTGTTCCTCAAGCGCAACTACGAGCGCATCGACGTGGTGTTCATCCGCCATCACACGGTGGCCAAGGAAGTCAACGAGGAGGACTTCTTCCATTCGCGCGAGTCCGGTGGTACGGTTGTGTCCAGCGCGCTCAAGCTGATGGTCGAGGTGATCCACGACCGCTATCCCGCCAGCCAGTGGAACATCTACTGCGCGCAGGCGTCGGACGGCGACAACTGGGCGGGCGATTCGGAGTTGTGCGGGCGCCTGCTGCGCGAGTCCATCCTGCCGCTGGTGCAGTACTACGCCTACGTCGAGGTGGCCTCCGAGGAACCGCAGAATCTCTGGGAAGAGTATCTGTTGGTAAGGGACCGGCATGAGAACTTCGCCATGCAGCGCATCATCGGCGCGGAGGAAATCTATCCCGTGCTGCATGACCTGTTCCAGAAGAAGGCGGCCTGGCCGGCGGGCGTGCGCTGAAGCGCGCGCGCCGTCGCTGCCACTGCCCGCGCGGGAGAGGCGCGCCGCGCGAGGGTTGATGAGGTCGATGAGGCTGACAAGGCCGGCAAGGCCGACGAAGCCGACAGGCAGGTTTTCGTTTCACCCGCAACGGGGGTCGTAAATGGCTTATCTCTCCACCGGCTCGGAGTGGACCTTCGAGCTGATCAACCGCTATGACCGCGAAATCGCCCGCATTGCCGGCGACTTCGGCCTCGACACCTATCCCAACCAGATCGAGATCATCACCGCCGAGCAGATGCTCGATGCCTACGCATCGTCCGGGCTGCCGGTAGGCTACAACCACTGGTCCTACGGCAAGCACTTCCTGGCCTCGGAGCGCAGCTACCAGCGCGGCCACATGGGGCTGGCCTACGAGATCGTCATCAACTCGAACCCCTGCATCGCCTACCTGATGGAGGAGAACACCATGCCCATGCAGGCGCTGACCATCGCGCACGCCTGCTACGGCCACAACTCCTTCTTCAAGGGCAACTACCTGTTCCGCACCTGGACCAACGCGGACGCCATCATCGACTACCTGCTGTTCGCCAAGAACTACGTGGCCGAATGCGAGCAGCGCTATGGCGAGCAGGAAGTGGAGCTGCTGCTCGACTCCTGCCACGCCTTGCAGAACTACGGCGTGGACCGCTACAAGCGGCCCAAGAAGCTCTCCATCGCCGAGGAGCAGGCGCGCCAGACCGAGCGCGAGAACTACCTCCAGATGCAGGTCAACGACCTGTGGCGCACGCTGCCCAAGCACCGCGCCCACGCGCTCGAGGACGACGAGGGGTTCGAGCGCGAATCGGCCTTCCCGCCCGAGCCGCAGGAAAACCTGCTGTACTTCATCGAGAAGAACGCGCCCAAGCTCGCGCCGTGGCAGCGCGAGATCGTGCGCATCGTGCGCAAGATCGCGCAGTACTTCTATCCGCAGCGCCAGACCAAGGTCATGAACGAAGGCTGGGCCACGTTCTGGCACTACACCATCCTGCACCAGCTCTACGAGGAAGGCCTGGTCAACGACGCCTTCATGATGGAGTTGCTGCAGGCGCACACCAACGTGATCTACCAGCCGCCGTACAACAGCCCGTACTACAGCGGCCTGAACCCGTACACGGTCGGGTTCCTGATGTTCCAGGACCTGCGCCGCATGTGCGAGAACCCGACCGAGGAAGACTACCGCTGGGCGCCCGAATTCGCCGGCAGCGACTGGCGCAAGACGCTCGACTTCGCCATGCGCAACTTCAAGGACGAGAGCTTCCTGCTGCAGTTCCTGTCGCCGCGCGTGATCCGCGAGCTCAAGCTGTTCTCGGTGCTCGACGACGACCGCGAAGGCAAGCTGCGCGTGACCGCCATCCACGACGACGAGGGCTACCGCAACATCCGGCAGCTGCTGGCCAACCAGTACGACCTGTCGAACATGGAGCCCAACATCCAGATCACCAACGTGGACGTCGGCGGCGACCGCTCGCTGACCTTGCGGCACCTCCAGAACGAGCGCCGCCCGCTGGCGCAGAACTTCGACGAGGTCATCCGCCACGTCACGCGGCTGTGGGGCTTCACGGTGCGGCTGGAGGTGGCCTACGAGGACGGCCGGCGCGAATCCAAGTTCGAGTGCAAGCCGGAGCGCCGGCACCGCAAGGCGGCCTGAGAAGTCGTTTCAAAAAGATCCTGGCGTCGTTGCGCGGCACGGCAAGTACTACTTGTACTGTCTGCGGCCGCGCGCCCAGCCAGGACCGCTTCGCTTCATGTTGAAACAACGTCTAAAGCGGTTTGAGATGGTGGCGGCGCCCGGGACGGATGGTCAGAACTGGTAATTGACCGACAGGTCCGCCGAGAACGTGGTGGGCCGCTGCACGACCGGGCTGTCGGCGGCGGCGCCGACCAGTTGCGAGATGCTCGCGTCGGCGGTGATGAACCAGTGCTTGTGCAGGAACCACATCGCGCTCAGCCCCGCGCCGTAGGACTTGATGCCGGCGCCGACATGGTGCTGCGCGAAGCCCGAGCGCGCCGACTGCGCCGCGCTCACGCCGAACCACGTGTCCATGTAGCGCGAATCCGCGAAGCTCACGCTGGGCCCGGCGAACCAGTAGAAGTGCTCCGAACTGCCCGGCAGCGGCAGGTAGGCGCCGAGATCGCCGATCCAGCCGTCGGACCCGCCCAGCGCGCGCCGCGCGTTGGCGCGGATCACCAGCGGGAATTCCTTCGAGACCACGTAGTCGACGAACAGCTTGGCCTCGGGCGCGAAGTTGATGTTGCCCATGCCGTGCAGGTGGGCGTGGTCGTCGGCCTCGCGCCGCCCGAGGTTGTAGGTGATGGCCAGGCCGGCGCGCAGGTGCGGCGTGCTGACCGCGTTGACGCCGATGCCCTCGCCGGTGGAGGCGAAGAACAGGTCGCGGTAGCGCACGTCGAGCGTGGCGCCCGCGAGCACGTGGTAGCTGGAGGCGCCGTCGTAGCGCGGCCGGTAGATGGCCGCCGCGCCGACGCGCACGGCCCATTCCGGTATCTCGGGCTCGAACATCTTCTCCAGCGGGATGCCGGCCGAGTACTGCCACTCGGGCGCGGGCGAGGGCGTCTGCGCCCGCGCGCCGGCTGCCAGGACGGCCAGCGCCAGCAGCAGGAGGAGCAGCAGGAGGGTTCGCCGCCATGCCGCGGCACGCGCGGGCGTTGCTCGAAGTATCGACACATCAGCCTCCGTATCCCGGCCAGCGGGAGACACCGAATCCGTGGATGGGCCGCAACGGCGGCGCCGGCGCCAGGCGGCAATCAGCGCGGTGGTGAATACGCCAATGATATGCCGCCAGCCCATCCTTTCATCGTCCGGAGGTCTGCAAAATCGCCTCGAATCCCACGCGTGTGTAGGAGGAAAGCTGATTCGCACGCCAGCCCACGCCCGGACCGCGCGGTCCGGGCGTGGGCTGGCGCGTCGCTACGCCACTAAGCCACTAAGCCGCCTCCCCGCTCCAGCGCCGCGCCAGCGCGACCGCGCCGTCGGCGGGCCCGGCGCAGACGGCTTCGCCCACCACCCGCCCCCAGTAGATCTCGGAGCCGTCCGCCAGCCGCCACGCATGCAGGCGGCGCGTGTAGAGCTGCAGGTCGTATTCCGCGGTGATGCCGATGGCGCCGTGCACCGCGTGCGCGATGGCCGTCACCGGCGTGACCGCCTCGCTGGCGTTGAGCTTGCCGATGGCCGCGCGCAGCGGGTCCGGCTGCCAGGCGTTGAAGCGGCCGCCGCCGGCGCAGGCCAGCTGCGCGGCCATGCGCGCGGCGGCGACGTGCTCGGCCATCACGCTGATCTGGTGCTGGATCGCCTGGAACTTGCCGATGGCGCGGCCGAACTGCTGGCGGTCGTTGGCGTATTGCAGCGTGAGCTCGAACACCCGGGACATGGCGCCGGCCATCTGCGCGGCGTGCACGCAGGCGCCGATCTCGCGCAGCGCGCCGGCCGGCAGCGCGAACGCGCCGGGGCCGTCCGGCGCCGGGCGCGCCAGCGCGACGGTCAGGTCGGCCGGCACGCCGGTGGCGGACACGCGCGCCTGCGCGCGCGGCAGCAGCACGCAGCGCGTGCCGTCCTGCACCAGGAACCATGCCGCGTGGGCGCCGCCGGCGGCCAGCGCGGTTTCGGCGCCGTCGTCGAAGGCGGCCAGCGCGACCGGCTCGGCCGGCACGGCGTGGCCGGCGGCGTGCAGCAGCGCGCGCGCGAACATGGTCTGGCCCAGCGGCAGCGGCAGCGCATGGCGGCCGAGCGCGAACAGCACCGGCGCCAGCTCGGCCAGCGGCAGGCCGGCGCCGCCGGCTTCCTCGGGCAGCAGGCAGTCGGCGAAGCCGCTGTCCCGCAGGGCCTGCCACAGCGGCAGGGGATCGCCGCCGTGCTCCACGGCGCGCACCACGGCGGGCGTGCAGCAGTCGCGCAGCAGGGTGTCGAGCGCGTCGGAATAAGCGTTGTGCATGGAGGGCTCCGTGTCAGCGCAGGCCGAGGCCGCGCGCGATCATGCCGCGCAGGATCTCGCGCGTGCCGCCGCGCAGCGAATAGGACGGCGCCACCTGGCTGACGTAGGCCAGGGTGCGGTACAGCGCGCCGTCGGCGGCGAGGTGGGCGTCGTCGCCCAGCGCGGCCTCCGCCAGCGCGGGGATGGACTGCTCGAATTCGGTGCCGAGGTCCTTGACCAGCGCGGCCTCCACCACCGGGCTCTCGCCCGCGGCCAGCCGCGCTGTGACCGCCAGCGACATGGTGCGCAGCACCGCCAGCCGCGCGGCCAGCCGGCCGATGGTGGCGGTGTCGCGCCGCGCCGCCGGCGCGCGCCGCAGCGCGGCGATCCAGGCGTCGAGCAGCACCACGCTGGAGTACAGGCGCTCCGGCCCGCTGCGCTCGAAGGCCAGCTCGGCGTTGACCTGTTCCCAGCCGCTGCCTTCCTTGCCCACCAGCGCGTCGGCCGGCAGCAGCACGTCCTCGAAGCTGACCTCGGAGAAATGCGCGTCGCCGGCGAGGTCGTGGATCGGGCGCACCGTCACGCCCGGCGCGGACAGGTCCACGATCACCTGCGACAGGCCGCGCTGGCGGTCCTCCGCGGCGCCGGAGGTGCGCACCAGCGCCAGCATGTAGTGGCAGCGGTCGGCGTTGGTGGTCCAGATCTTGCGCCCGTTCAGGCGCCAGCCGCCGTCGGGCTGCGGCACCGCGCGCGTGGCCACGCTGGCCAGGTCCGAGCCGGAATTGGGCTCGCTCATGCCGATGCAGAAGAAGGCCTCGCCGCGGCAGATGCGTGGCAGGTAGAAGGCTTTCTGCGCGTCGCTGCCGTAGCGCAGGATCAGCGGCCCGCTCTGGCGGTCGGCGATCCAGTGCGCCGACACCGGCGCGCCGCAGGCCAGCAGTTCCTCCACCAGCACGAAGCGCGAGAACGGATCGAGCCCGGCGCCGCCGTACTGCGCCGGCAAGGTGATGCCGACCCAGCCGCGCCGCGCCAGCGCGCGGCTGAAGCCGGCGTCGAAGCCCATCCACGAGCGGGCCCGCCGCTCGGGCGGCAGCGGCGGCAGGTACTCGGCCAGGAATGCTTGCACCTCGCGCCGGAAAGCCGCCGCCCCGGGGGGCAGGGCGGTGAGCTCAAAGGTATCGATCAGGGAAGTCAAGGTCGGTCTCCGTGGATGCGCGAAGGCGGCGCCGCGCTCAGTCGAGCGTCACGCCGGAGTCCTTCACCACCTTCTGCCAGCGCTGGATCTCCTGCGCCAGGTAGCGGCCGTAGGCGTCCGCGCTGCTGCCGCGCGGCTCGGCGCCCTGCGCCGCCAGGCTGGCGCGCACGTCGGGCGCGGCCAGCGCCTTCTGCGCGGCGGCGTTGAGCTTGTGGATCACCTCGGGCGGGGTCTTGGCCGGCACCAGCATGCCTTGCCACGCGCCCACCTCGAAGCCGGGCATGACGGTCTCGGCCACGGTCGGCACGTCCGGCAACTGCGAGCTGCGCGACATGCTGGTGACGGCCAGCGCCTTCATGCGCTTGTCGCGGATGAACGGCAGCGAGGAATTGATGGTGTCGGTCATGAACTGCACCTGGCCGCCGGCGAGGTCGGTCAGCGCCGGCGCGCTGCCCTTGTACGGCGCGTGCACCGCCGACAGCCCGTTGGCCTGCAGGAACAGGAAGGCTGCCAGGTGCGTGACGTTGCCGTTGCCGGCCGAGCCGTAGGTCAGCTTGCCCGGGTTGGCCTTGAGGTAGCGGATGAACTCGTCGAGGCTGGCCGCCGGCACCTGCGCGTTGACCTCCAGCACCAGCGGCACCATCGCCGTCATCGCCACCGGCGCGAAGTCGCGCTTCACGTCGTAGGACAGCTTCTTGTACAGCGCCGGGCTCAGCGCGATCGACGAGGTGTTGTACAGCACCGTGTAGCCGTCCGCCGGCGACTTGGCCACCAGCTCGGCGGCGATGTTGCCGTTGGCGCCGGGGCGGTTGTCCACCAGCACCTGCTGGCCGAGCTCCTCCGACATCTTGCGGGCGATCACGCGCGACACCAGGTCGGTCGGCCCGCCCGGCGGGAACGGCACCACCAGCCTGACCGGGTGCGCGGGATAGCCGTCCGCCGCGCCGGCCGCGTTCGCCGCGCCGGCGGCCATGCCGAGCGCCAGCAGCGCGCACGCCAGCGGCAGCGCCAGGCGCGCCAGCCGGTTGCGGCGCTTGTCGTGGTGGGTCTTGTGGTCTTGTTGTTGTGATTTCATCTGTCTCCTCCGGTGCGGCCGCTACCGCCCGGCCAGCAGGCGCCGGGCGGTATAGGTCATGACGCGCTCGTTGCGCTGGTTGAATACCTCGATGGTCGAGTCCACCACCGCGCGGCCGTTGCGCGAGGTGGGGCGGATGCCGTCCACGGTGACGGTGGCCCAGATCGTGTCGCCCACCACCACCGGCGCCAGGATCTTCTGCGTGAGCTCGAGCATGGCCAGCCCGGTGCCCTGGATCATGGTCTGCAGGATGAAGCCCTCGATCAGCGTGTAGGTCAGCGCGGCCGGCACGGGGCGGCCCTGGATGGCGCCGCCCTCGTAGCCCTTCTCGATGAAGATGGCCTCCAGCATGCCCGTGACCGAGACGAAGTTGACCAGGTCGGTCTCCGTCAAGGTGCGGCGGAAGGTCTGGAAGGCCAGGCCTTCCTTGATGTCCTGCCAGTAAAAGCCCTGGCCCAGGCGGGGGAGTTGGGTATGCGGCACGGCGTCTCCTGGTGATGGCCGGCGCGTGTGGCCGGCATGCCTAATGTTAGAAGTGGCTGGTGTGGAAAGCAGGCAGGCGCAGTCCGGGCGGCGCCGCGGGTCCGGCGCCGGGGCGCGCCACGGCATTCACGTCCCGGTGCCCGGCGCGCAGTAGGCCGCGCCGGCCTGCGCGAGCGCGTCGATCTGCGCGTCGTCGAGGCCCGCCCCGGCCAGCAGGCCGCGCGTATGCTCGCCCAGGCGCGGCGGCATGGCCGGCCGCGCGCGCTCGCCGTCAAAGCGCACCGGCGCGCCGGCAAAGCGCAGCGTGCCCATGACCGGGTCGTCCAGCGTGGCGAAGAAGCCGGTGGCGCGCAGGTGCGGGTCGTCGACGAGGTCGGCCAGCTCGTTGACGCGCGCCACCGGGATCTGCAGCGTCTCGCACAGCGCCAGCCAGTCCTCGGTGGTGCGCGCGCGCACGATCTCGCCGGTCAGCTCGTAGAGCGTCTCGATATGCCGCGTGCGCGCGGCGATGCCGTCGAAGCGCGCGTCCGCCGCCAGGTCCGGACGGCCGGCGGCGCGGAAGAAGTCGCGCCAGTGCGCATCGGTGTACGGCATCATGCAGACGTGGCCGTTGGCGGTCTGGTAGGGCCGGCGCAGCGGTGCCAGCACGCGCGGGTAGCCGGTCGGGCCGCGCGGCGGCTCGAACTGCTGGCCGTACAGGTGCTCGACCAGGTTGAAGGCCGCCATCGACTCGAACATCGGCACTTCCACCAGCGCGCCCTTGCCGCCGTTGCGCTCGCGCCCGGCCAGCGCCGCCGCGATCGACAGCGCCGCCACCAGCCCGCTGGTCTTGTCGGCGGCGATGGTGGGGAAATAGCGCATGGTGCCGGTCTGCGCGGCCATCAGCGCGGCATTGCCGGACAGGCCCTGGATGATGTCGTCGTAGGCCGGGCGGCCGCCGTAGGGGCCGTCCTCGGCGAAGCCGAGCAGGCTCACGTAGACCAGGCGCGGATGGCGCGCCATCACGGCGGCGGGGTCCAGCCCCAGCCCGGCCAGCTTCTGCGGGCGCATGCTGTGCACCAGCACGTCGGCGCCGGCCAGCAGCCGCTCCAGCGCGGCCTGCGCGGCGGGCTGCTTGAGGTTGAGCGCCACGCTCTTCTTGCTGCGGTTGACGCCGAGGAAGATGGCCGACATGCCGTCCTCGGCGGCCGGCCCCGTGCGCCGCGTGGAGTCGCCCTCGGGCGGCTCCACCTTGATCACTTCGGCCCCGAGGTCGGCCAGCCACTGGCTGGCGTAGGGGCCCATCACGACCGTGGAAAGGTCGATCACGCGCACGCCTGAAAGGGGCAACATGCTGGGCGGTCTCCTGATCTGTCTTGTTCTGTTCTTGTATTCGCGTCGCCGGGGCGGGCCGGCAGCGGATGGCACAGAGTAGATCAGCGGGGCCTTTGCGTCTAATATTAGATTTTTAGTATCCGATATTCAGAACATATCAACGTGGATCTCCGCCAGCTACAGCAGTTCGTTGCCCTCGCCGAGACCGGCAACTTCCACCGCGCGGCCGAGCGCCTGCACATGGCGCAGCCGCCCCTGTCGATCTCGATCCGCAAGCTGGAGGATTCGCTCGGCACGCCGCTGTTCGTGCGCACCTCGCGCGGCGTGCGTCTCACGCAGGCCGGCGAGGCCGCGCTGCACGACGCGCGCCGCGCGCTGTTCCATGCCGCGCAGGCGCGCGCCGCGGCGGTGGCCGCGGCCCACGGCGAGCGCGGCGCGCTGCGCGTGGGCTTCGTCGGCTCGGCCACCTACGCGCTGCTGCCCCGGCTGATTCCCGCCTTCCGCGCGGCCCATCCCGGCATCGAGCTGATCCTGCACGAGTCCACCTCGGCGTCGATCCTGGACCGGCTCCCGCGCCACCAGCTCGACGCCGGGCTGGTGCGCTTCCCGATCCTGAACGCGGGCGGCTACGCGCTGATGCCGCTGGAGACCGACGAGTTCGTCGCCGCGGTGCCGGCCGACAGCCGCTTCGCGCAGCACGACGCCATCGCCCTCAAGGCGCTGGCCGGCGAGCCCTTCATCATGCATCCGAGCGCGGACGTGCCCAACCTGCAGGCCATCGCCATGCTGCTGTGCCAGCAGGCCGGCTTCGTGCCGCGCGTGACGCAGGAGGCGGTGCAGGTGCAGACCATCATCAGCCTGGTGGAAAGCGGGCTGGGCGTGGCCCTGGTGCCCAGCGTGGCGGCGCGCTACGTCAACCGCCGCGTGCGCTTCCTGCGCCTGAGCAGCCCGCGCCCGGCCGCGCGCATCGGCATCGCGCTGGCCACGCCGGCCGACAGCGACGACCGCCAGGTGCAGCGGCTGATGGCGGTGGCGCGGGAGACGGCGGGGGCGGGGACAGGAACCGGGACAGGAATGGGCGCAGGGGCGGGCGCGGCGGCCTAGGACTGCCGCACGACCCGCTCCAGCGCCACGCCCGGCAGCAGGTGCAGCAGCCGCACCAGTTCGCTCTGGCGATGCGTGCCGGTCTTGCGCAGGATGTCGCGGATGTGCACGCGCACGGTGTGGGGCGAGACGAACTCGCGCTCGGCGATCTCGTTGAGGGTCGCGCCGGCGGCCAGCCGGATGGCGACCAGGCTCTCCTTGCGCGACAGGCCGAACAGCGAGGTCAGCACCGCGCTGTCGAGCACCGAGCGCGACTCGGAATTGCCCATCAGCACCATCGCGAACGGCAGTTGCCACGGCCCTTCCACCGGCTGGCGCGAGACCAGCGGCAGCACGATGATGGGCACCGGCTGGCCGCCCGAGGTGATGTGCATCCACGAGCCCGCCGCCGGCCCGCCGCCGTGGGGCTGCATGGCGCGCTCGAGCAGCCTGCCCAGCGTGGCGTGCAGCGCCGGCTCGCGCGCGTGGAACACGCCGTTGTCCAGCGCCAGGTGGCTGTCGGCCTGCACCAGCGCCTCGGCCCAGACGTTGGCGTAGCGCACGCGCATGTCGGCCTGCAGCACCATCACGCCGAAGTCGAGCGTGTCGAGCCCGGCCAGCCCGAGCGCGGCCAGGCCGCTGAGCTCCATGTTGCGCTGCTGCATGCGCGCCGCGCGCGCCCAGTGCGGCAGCACCCGCGCGAGGCGGCTGCGGCGGCGCGCGGCGCCGTCGGCGCTGTCGAAGCGTCCGTCCGGGCGCGGGCCGGCGCCGGCGCCGCCCATCAGCACGCACACCTCGCTGGTGTCGAGCAGCCGCACGCCGCGCTCGAGGTCGGCGCCGTGGGCGGGCACGTAGCACGACGCGCCCTGCGCGCCGCAGGCATGCGCGTCCGCGAGCGCGCGCGCGGGCCGGCTGGCCAGCACGCGCAGCGGCTCGGGCACGTAGGCGCCCTGCGCCGAGAAGCAGCCGTGCGGGGTCACGCCGAGGCGCGCCTGCCCGGCAAGCTTGTCCCAGACCAGGTAGTGCGGGCTTTCGGTGCCGGTATAGCGCGAGAACAGGCCGAGCGCCGCCGGCATGGCCGTGACGTCGAGCGCGGACTCGTAGATCGAATCGATCAGGCGGTGGAAATCCTCATCCGCCGACGGCTGTTCTCCCATGTTGTTCTCCCCGGTGGCTATTGCCAATGCGACGGATGCGTCCTGGCGCTTTATTTTTGGTTCTCCGGCAGGGCTGGCTCGTGCTGGCCGGCTCCGGTGCAATGCGGGTTGCCCGGACGGGTGCGGCCCGTTTCGCCGCGGGGTTTTCGTCCCGGGCGAAGGCTGGGCAGCCCCGCGTTACCGCGTTGCGGCATTATGCGCATCGGTGCATGACTTCGCAAACGGCGACTGTTGTTTCCCGATGCGCGGCGTGGATTTTCAGCGCTGAAATGTATCCCCGGGCGAACATCGGCGCCGCCGGCCGGGGCCATGCGTACCCGTTTCTGCGTGCCCGCGCCGGCGCGCT